>WGCB01000689.1 GCA_015494005.1 Caldilineaceae bacterium | reverse complement strand
GGTCGAAGCGCAGCAGGCTCCGGGTGTCGATGGCAGCCGTGATGTTGTAAGTGGAGACCGAAAGTGACTCGCTGCTGCCATAGTTGGCGGTGCTGCTTCCGGAGCTGATGTAGGTATCGGCCGAAGGGGTGAGGGTCACGCTGGCGCTGACGGCGCCGGCCCTCACCGGGGGCGGGGTCTCCTCCTGGGCCTGGACCGGGACGCCCCAGCCCAGGAGCCAGGTCAGAGCCAGCAGGGCCCCAACCAACAGGGCCGGAAAGGGAACAGAACGGCGGGTAGATGTGTTCATGGGATCGCTCCTGGTCGCTGGCCGGCCTGGGTGGGCACGGGCAAGGTAGTGGACGGGGCTAGCCGAACGCAGGGCGAATGCGCTCTGCAGGCTCACCAGGCGCTGCTGGCCTGGTTGGCCTCGGTGCGGCTGTCCCGTTCCGCCTGCATGCGGGGAAGGTCGTGGATGGTGAGAACGCCTCGGGTGTACTCCAGCAGCCCGCGCTTCCGCCAGTCGTTGAGCAGCCGGTTGACCCACTCCCGCCGGGCCCCCACCATGGAGGCCAGGTCCGTCTGGTTCAGGGCCAGCTCCACCCGGTAGCGCTTGCCCGGCTCGATGGCCTCCCCATAGCGCTCCGTGTAGTAGAGCAGGATGTGGAGCAGGCGGCCGGCGGCGTCCAGCTGGGCCACCGACTCCGCGTAGGCCGAGGTCCAGCGCAGCTTCTGGGAGAGGAGCCGGGCCAGGCTCAGGGCCAGGTCGGGCATGGTGCGCAGGTGGTAGAGAAAGCGCTCGTGGGAGATGGCCAGCAGCTCCACGTCGCTGATGGCCTTGGCTGTGGCGGAGCGGGGCTGGTTGTCGATGGCGGCCAGTTCGCCGATAATGTCGTGGCTGGAGAAGATGTCGATGGAGGTCTCGCCGCCGGCCGGGCTGATGCGGAAGATGCGCACCTTGCCTTGCAGGACCACGTAGAGCTCCCGGCTCTCGTCTCCCTGGCGGAAGATGATCTCGTTCTTGGCGTAGCGGCGCAGGCGGAAATCTTCGATCAAGGTCTCTCGATCCAGGTCGCTCAGGTCTGAGAAAAGGGGGACGCGTTTCAGCACGGCGAGCCTTCGTTGCAGGGTGGCTTTGTCCACGTTCATTCTCCGTTGAGTATATCCTGGTTCCGTGTCCCGTGCTGCGCGCCAGGCCATGAGCCTTCTGTGATCTGAAACACAGTGCAAGGGTATCCTAAGGCATTGCCGGCGCCTCCGTGCCCAGTGTATCCTGAATTATCCGCGATTTCCCCATGCTGTGCAATCGTTGACAGGCAGAAAGCCGTCCGCCAGACTGGTCGCACGTGAGTTTTCCACCTGTCCGGCCAGGACGTCACACAACCGAAGGCTGCTTCTGGGGCCCTTTCATCGACGACTCATCGCACTGTTTTCAGGAGAAGAGATACCATGAGCATCTTTGCCTGGCTTGTCATCGGTCATCTGGTGGGCGACTGGATGCTGCAGACGGACTGGATGGCCAGGGAGAAACAGAACGGCCTGGCCGCCCGCGCCCTCCTCATCCACTGCCTCATCTACACCGGGGCCCTCATGGCCACCCTGGCCCTGGTCGCAGCCCGCCACGCCCTCTCCCCGCCCTACCTCACCGTGGGCCTGGTCGTCCTGCTTTCCCACTGGCTCATCGACGGCGCCCGCCTGGCTGCCCGCTGGAGCCAGCTCCTCCGCCAGACCAAACAGACCTTCGTCCGCATCATGGTGGACCAGACCCTGCACCTGCTGGTCCTGGCATTTGTGATAGAATTCCTTTTCTGATAGAACGTATCTGAGCACAGAACGTTTCGGGAGGCCAGCGCGTTCTGGGGCCGCTCTGCGGGGTCCAGCCTGGGCCCAGGAAACGGAATTCGCCCACCATCCATCATCCAGGCAGGGAGGGACCATGGAATTTTCCCGGTTCGGTCGCAAGTTCACCCAGGAGTCGGGCATCCTCCAGCTCATGGCGGACCTGGGCGAGGGCCTAGCCGCCGGGGAGGACGCCATCATGCTGGGGGGCGGCAACCCGGCCACCATCCCCCAGGTCCAGGAGCGACTGGCCCAGGAGATGGCCCGCATCCTGGAGCAGCCGGCCCGCTTCCGCCAGATGGTGGGGGACTACAGCAGCCCCCAGGGGCACGACGGCTTCCGGGAAGCCCTGGCCCGGCTCCTGCAGCGGGAGTACGGCTGGCCGGTCACCTCGGACCACATCGCCCTGACCAACGGCAGCCAGACCGCCTTCTTCTTCCTCTTCAACCTCTTCGCTGGGGAATTCCCCGACGGCTCCCACCGCAAGATCCTGCTGCCCCTGGCCCCGGAGTACATCGGCTACGCGGATGCCGGGGTGGACGAGGACATCTTCGTGGCCCAGCGGCCGGAGATCGAGCTCCTGGACGAGCACACCTTCAAGTACCACGTGGACTTCCACCACTTGACCGTCACCGACCAGATCGGCGCCATCTGCGTCTCCCGCCCCACCAACCCCACGGGCAACGTCCTCAGCCGGGAGGAGGTGACCCGCCTGGCCCAGCTGGCCGCCCAGCACCACATCCCCCTGCTCCTGGACAACGCCTACGGCACTCCCTTCCCGGCCATCACCTTCGTGGACGCGGAGCCCATCTGGACGGAGCAGACCGTCCTCTGCATGAGCCTCTCCAAGCTGGGCCTGCCCGCCGCCCGCACGGGCATCGTGGTGGGGCCCCCGGAGGTGATCCAGGCCATCTCCGCGCTGAACGCCATCGTTAGCCTGGCGCCGGGCAGCATGGGCGCGGCCCTGGTCCAGGGGCTGGTGGAGAGCGGCGAGATCCTCTCCCTGAGCCGGGAGGTGATCCGGCCCTTCTACCAGCACAAGTCCCGCCAGGCCATCCAGTGGCTGCGGGAGGAGCTGGGGGATCTGCCCTTTTTCGTCCACAGCTCGGAGGGGGCCTTCTTCCTCTGGCTCTGGTTCCGGGATCTGCCCATCACCAGCGGGGAGCTCTACCGGCGGCTGAAAGAGCAGGGGGTGATCATCGTCCCCGGCCACTACTTTTTCCCTGGCCTGGCCGAGGAGTGGCGGCACAAGCAGGAGTGCATCCGCCTGAACTTCGCCCAGGAGGAGCGGGTGGTGCGCCGAGGCATCCAGATCATCGCCGCGGAGGTGCGCCGGGCCTACGCCCAGGGCTGAGCGCCCCTCACGCTCGGGCCAGGATACCCGTCATGCAGCCGATGGAGCCGGCCGCCTTCATCAGCTCGCTCACGTCCACCGTGTGGCAGATCACCCCGGCCTCCTGGAGGAAAGCCTGGGTCACCGGGTTGCCTTCGGGCATGAGGATCTCCCCCGGCCCCAGGGTGACGAAGTTGAGGGCGTGGGTGTGGATCGCCTCGGCCTCGTCCGGGATGAAGAGCACCCGGTAGCCTCGCTGGCGCAGGGCATCCACGCCCCGGGTGGCCAGCCGCCGGGGCCAGGCCACAGCCAGGTCCCGGTCCACCAGGCGCAACATCCCCATCAGGTGCATGGTCCCCACCGGCAGGTCCACGGGGATCACCGTCACCCCCATCTCCTCCAGGGTGGCCGTCACCTGGGCCGCGCCCTCCTCGTTGGTGCGCAGCCCTCGGCCCAGGATCACCGTCCCTTCGTCCAGCCAGAGCGCGTCCGCTCCCTCGAAGGTGCCCCGCCCCCGTACGCTGCGCAGGATGGGCACGCCCAGCTCCGCCAGCCGCCGGGCGACGTTCCGCTCCTCCCCGGCCCGCACCGTGGAGGCCGGCCGAGCCAGGATGGCCCCCTCCGGGGTCATGAAGAGGAGGTCGGCCACGAAGATCTGGTTGGGCGTGGGCGTGTCCGGCGGCTCCACGTAGTGGACCGTCACCCCCGCGTCCCGGTAGGCCTGGGCCAGGGCGTCGTGCTGGGCCTGGGCCTTCTCCAGATCCACCGGAGCCAGCATGAGCGTGGCCTGGGGATCCTGGGAGGCGGCCAGCTCTGGGCCAGGCCGGTGCAGCAGGACCGCCTGCAGCGGGCTCCACTCGCTGGACAGGCCGAAAGGGCCCCAGACGGTGCCCATCTCCTCCGCCAGGCTCGTCCGCCGGGGCGTCCAGCCCGGTCCGCCGTAGGCCGAGGTGCTCAGGGTGTCGAAGGTGTGGGTCATGATGTCGCTCCCTTGGATGAAGTGGATGGAATTAGCCTGAATTCCCCTATTGTATCCACCTGGCTGGGAGAAGAAAAGTCTCCCGCGGGGCCGATCTTCCGGACCGCGCGGCGCCGTGCATCCGTTGACTTTCCTCGCTGTTTCCTGCTACAATTCCGGCAGGCAGTCATCTGTTCGCCCCCTGCACATTTGTGCATGCTGGGGCGCGGTCAGCGCCTGGATCCCGGGGGCTGCCCCGGGCCGGCGTCATCGCTCCCAGCTGCTTCCACCGAGCATTTCTCCCCCTGTGCTCCTTGCCACTCCAGCCATCTCGTCCGCGGATCCCGCGGCGACCAGAGCAAAGGAACAACTCACATGGACGATCAAACCGAGAAGACTTCCTCGCCGGAGCAGGCCCAGGCGCCCCCGTCCGATGAGTTCGCCGGCCTCTCCCCGGACTCCCTGCGGGAGGCCCTGCGGCGCATGCTGCTCATCCGGGCCTTCGAGGAGACCGCGGAGCAGCTCTACTTTCAGGGGCTGATCCATGGCACCATGCACCTTTCCATCGGCCAGGAGGGCTCCGCGGTGGGGAGCATCTGGGCCCTGCGCCCGGAGGACTACATCCTCAGCACCCACCGAGGCCACGGCCACAGCATCGCCAAAGGGGCCAAGCCCTCCCTGATGATGGCCGAGTTCCTGGCCAAGGAGACCGGCTACTGCCGGGGCCGGGGCGGCTCCATGCACATCGCGGACGTGGAGACGGGCAACCTGGGGGCCAACGGCATCGTGGGTGGCGGCATCCCCCTGGCCGCGGGGGTGGGAGTGAGCATCCAGATGCAGAAATTGGACCGGGTGGTCATGGTCTTCTTCGGGGACGGCGCGGCCAACGAAGGGGCCTTCCACGAGAGCCTGAACCTGGCCTCCATCTGGGATCTCCCCGTGGTCTACCTCTGCGAGAACAACCAGTACGCCATGTCCATGTCCGTGCGCCGCTCCATGAACATCGAGGACATCAGCCAGCGGGCCTGCGCCTACGGCATCCCCGGGGTGAGCGTGGACGGCAACGACTTCCTGGCCGTCTACCGGGCCGCCAAGGAAGCCGTGGACCGGGCCCGGCGGGGGGAGGGCCCCACCCTCATCGAGGCCAAGACCTACCGCTGGAAGGGGCACAGCCGCAGCGACAAACAGCGCTACCGCACCAAGGAGGAGGTCCAGGAGTGGCAGGCCCGGGACCCCATCCGGCGGCTGGCGGAGCGCATGATGGCCCAGGGCTGGCTGGACGAAGCCGCCTTTCAGGCCCTCCAGGCGGACGTGGACCGGGAGATCCAGGAGGCGGTGCGCTTCGCCCAGGAGAGCCCGGAGCCCGACCCCGCCACCATCCTGGAAGGAGTCTATGCATGAGCCGGGAACTCACCTACGCGCAGGCCATCCGGGAGGCCATCGCCCTGGCCATGGAGCGGGACGAGCGGGTCTTCCTCTTCGGCGAGGACGTGGGCATCTACGGCGGCGCTTTCGGCGTCACCGACGGGCTGCTGGATCGCTTCGGCCCGGAGCGGGTGCGGGACACCCCCATCTCCGAGGCGGTGCTGGCCGGGGTGGCCACCGGCGCGGCCATGACCGGCATGCGCCCCATCCTGGAGATCCAGTTCATGGATTTCATCACCCTCTCCATGGAGCAGCTGGTGCTCCAGGCGGCCAAGCTGCGCTTCATGCTGGGGGGCAAAGTGAACATCCCCTTCGTGCTCCGCACCCCGGCCGGCGCAGGGACCGGGGCTGCGGCCCAGCACTCGGAGAGCCTGGAGAACTGGTTCGTCCACGTGCCCGGGATCAAGGTGGTCATGCCCAGCACCCCCGCGGACGCCAAAGGGCTGCTCCTGGGCGCCATCGAGGACCCCAACCCGGTCATCTTCGTGGAGCACAAGCTCCTCTACCGGACCAAAGGGCCGGTGCCCGAGGGCTACACCCCCATCCCTCTCAGCCAGACCGAGGTCAAGCGGGAGGGCGGGGACCTGACCGTGGTGGCCACCTCCCTCATGGTGGCCCGGGCCCTGGAAGCCGCGGAGACCCTGGCCCAGGAGGGCATCCAGCTGGAGGTGGTGGACCCCCGCACCCTCAAGCCCCTGGATGAGCAGCCCATCATCGACTCGGTGAAGAAGACCGGCCGGGTGCTCATCGTCCACGAGGCCTGCAAGACCGGCGGCTACGGCGGCGAGCTGGCGGCCATCATCGCCGGCTCTGAGGCCTTCGACTACCTGGACGCGCCCATCCGCCGCCTGGCCGGGCTGGACATGCCCGTGCCCTACAACCGGGAGCTGGAGCGGCGCATGGTCCCCCAGGTGGAGGACATCGTGGACGCGGCCCGCAAGCTGGTCCGGGAGGGAATCTGATGGCCACACCGGTGATCATGCCCAAGTTCGGCATGGCCCAGGAGGAAGGCACGGTCATCCGCTGGCTGAAGCAGGAGGGCGACCGGGTGGAGAAGGGGGACGTGCTCCTGGAGGTGATGACCGACAAGGTGGACATGGAGGTGGAGGCCCAGGCCAGCGGCATCCTGCAGGGGATCCGGGTGGGGCCAGGGGAAACCGTCCCAGTGACCACGGTGCTGGCCTACATCCTGGAGCCGGGGGAAGCCCTGCCCCAGGACGCCGCACCGACCCAGGCCGAGTCCCAGGCTGAGCCCCAGGCCGCAGCCGCGACGGAAGCAACCGAAGTTTCTGCTGTCAAGGCCAGCCCGGTGGCCCGGCGCATGGCCGCGGAGCAGGGCATCGACCTGGCCCGGCTCACCGGCAGCGGACCTGGCGGCCGGGTCACCAAGGAGGATGTGCTGGCCGCGGTGCAGGCGGCCCAGGCGTCCCCCCCGCCCGGCCGAGTGCGGGCCACCCCCGCGGCCCGGCGTCTGGCCCGGGAAGCCGGCATCTCCCTGGACGGCATCCCCGGCAGTGGACCCCGGGGCCGTATCCAGGCTGCGGACGTGGAGCGGCGCCTGGCGGCCCAAGTCCCAGCGCCCGCCCCAGCCCAGGAGCCAGTCCCTGGCCCGGTGGGTGCGACGACCGCTCTCCCGGATCAGGCCGCGCCTCTCACGGGCATGCGCCGCACCATCGCCCGCCGCCTGACCCAGAGCTGGCAGACCATCCCCCACGTCACCTTCACCGCCTCCGTGGACATGCGCCAGGCCGAGGCCCTGCGCCAGCGCCTGGCTCCGGACGTGGAGGCCGCGGGCGGCCGCTTCACCCCCACGGTGCTCCTGGCCCTGGCCGTGGCCCGCCTCCTGCCCCGGCATCCTCGGCTGAATGCCTGGCTCCAGCCCCAGGGGGACGAGCTGCTCCTCACCCAGCACAGCCGGGTGAACCTGGGGGTGGCCGTGGCCCTGGACGAGGGGCTGATCGTGCCGGTGATCCACGGCGCGGAGGAGCTGGGGCTGGCGGCCCTGGCCCGGCGCATCGGCGACCTGAGCCAGCGAGCCCGCAGCGGGGACCTGCAGCCCCAGGAAGTGATGGACGGCACTTTCACCATCTCCAACCTGGGCATGTTCCCGGTGGACCACTTCACCGCCCTGATCAACCCGCCCCAGGTGGCCATCCTGGCGGTGGGCCGGGCCCAGATGCAGCCCGTCTGGGATGGGGAGGGCTTCCAGCCGGCGCCGGTGCTCCGGCTGACCCTCTCCGCGGATCACCGGGCAGTGGACGGCGCGGTGGCCGCGGCCTTCCTGGCCGACCTCAAGGCGGCCCTGGAGGATCCGGCCCGGCTGCTCCTGTGACGGTCCGAGCCCGGAGCTGAACCGAAGACGCCGATCCAAGGCGAGGCGTTGCGCGCCACCGAAGCGCGTTCAATGCCTCGCCTTCCGTGTGTTAAAATAGGGCGCGAACCCCGTGTTTCCCTGGTCCCGTGCTGGGGCCAGCGCCTGTGAGGACGACGAACGGTGCTGCTCGAGCTTCACATCCGCAATTTCGCCATCATCCACGACCTGCGCCTCCAGTTCCACCCGGGCCTGAACGTGCTCACCGGGGAGACGGGCGCGGGCAAGTCCATCATCGTGGACGCCCTGGGCCTGCTCCTGGGCGACCGGGCCCTGACCGAGTGGGTGCGGGCCGGCGCGGAGCGGGCCGAGATCGAGGCCACCTTCCGCCTCTTCGGCCCAGAGGCAATCCCGGAAACTCCGGCGAGCCCGGCCGGGTCCACGGGCAACGGCGCCCATCCCCCTGGCGACGAGCTGGCCCAGGAGCTGCTGGATCTCCTGGCCCGGGAAGGGCTGGACGACCCGGCCCAGCCCCACCTGCTGACCCTGAGCCGGGAGGTGCGCCTCTCCGGCCGCAACATCGCGCGGGTCAACGGCCGGGCGGTGAGCCTGCAGATCCTGAGTGAGATCGCCAACCGCCTGGTGGACATCCACGGCCAGGGGGAGCACCTGAGCCTGCTCCGCCCCCGCAGCCACGTCCACCTGCTGGACCGCTACGCGGGGTTGCTGCCCCTGCGCCGCCAGCTGGCCGAGAAGGTCCGGGAGCTGCGGGCCGTGCGGGCCGAGCTCCAGCGCCTGCGCCAGGACGCCCGCACCGTGGCCCAGCGGCTGGACATGCTGGCCTTCCAGGTGGAGGAGATCACCAACGCCGCCCTGGAGCCTGGCGAGGACGAGGCCCTGGAGGCGGAGCGACGGCGGCTGGGCAACGCGGAGGCCCTCCTGCAGCTGGCCCAGGCCGCCCAGGCCATCCTGGACCAGGGGGGCGGGGAGATCCCCGGGGCCATCGACCTGGTCAGCGACGCGGTGGGGCGGCTGGAGCGGCTGGCCCGCATCGATCCCACCATGGCCGCCACGGCGGATCTGAGCCAGAGTCTGCTGGAGCAACTCCAGGAGCTGGCCCGGGAGCTCCAGGACTACGGCGAGGGGCTGGAGTTCAACCCGGCCCGCCTGGCGGAGGTGGAGGACCGGCTGGAGCTCATCCACAACCTGAAGCGCAAGTACGGGGACAGCATCCCGGAGATCCTTGCCTTCGGGGAGGCGGCCCAGGCGGAGCTGGCGGAGCTGAGCAACTGGGAGGCCCGCACGGAGGAGCTGGAAGGCCAGGAGGAGGCCCTGCTCCGGGCCATCGGCGCGCTGGCCGGGGAGCTGAGCCAGCGGCGACAGGAGGCGGGGGAGGCCATGGCCCGCCAGGTGGAGGCGGAGCTGGCCGAGCTGCGCATGGCCCACGCCCGCTTCCAGGTGGCCATCCACCAGCGGGAGGATCCCAGCGGGGCCCACCTGCCGGACGGCCGCCGGGTGGCCTTCGACAGCACCGGCGCGGACCGGGTGGAGTTCACCATCAGCGCCAACCCAGGGGAGCCCTTGAAGCCCCTGGCCAAGGTGGCCTCCGGCGGCGAGACCTCCCGGCTCATGCTGGCCCTGAAAGGGGTGCTGGCCCAGGCCGACGCCACCCCCACCCTCATCTTCGACGAGATCGACCAGGGCATCGGCGGCCGGGTGGGCGCGGTGGTGGGGGAGAAGCTCTGGCGGCTCACCGGCCAGGGGCGCCAGTCCGGCGCTGTCCGCCACCAGGTGATCTGCATCACCCATCTGCCCCAGTTGGCCGCCTTCGGGGACCAGCACCTGAGCGTGGGCAAGCACACCTTCCACGAGGAGGGGCAGGTGCGCACGGGCACCCAGGTGCGTCCCCTGGCCGGGGAGGAGCGAGTGGCCGAGCTCATGCAGATGCTGGGGGCCACCAGCGACGCAGGTCGTCGCTCCGTGGAGGAGATGTTGGAGGAAGTGGCCCGGGTGAAGGAAGAGGGAAGGTCGACGGTCGAAGGGTGAGGGACGAAGAGCGTAGGGCGAAGAGTGAAATGTAGGTGGTGAGACCGGAGATTGGAGATTAGAGATTGGGAGAGCGCTCTGTCCTGCAT
>WGCB01000688.1 GCA_015494005.1 Caldilineaceae bacterium | reverse complement strand
GTTCGTGGCCATCTTCAGCCTCATCGGCATCGCCCTGAGCCTCTACCTGGCCGTCTCCCTGCTGGAGGCCCGGCTGTTGCGCTGGCGTCACCTGCCCTGAACCGACAACCTACTCGCTATGCGAAACCACCAACCATCAAAGAAAGAGGCACGACCATGACGCGGCATCCCATCACAGCGCTCTTCGTCGCCCTGATCCTGGCCCTGGCCGTGAGCGCCTGCGTCCCAGGGCCGCCGCCCTCCGCCCAGGAAGCCCAGGCGCCCGCCCAGACGCCCATCACCCTGGGCGTGGGTTTCATCCCCAGCGTCCAGTTCGCCCCCTTCTACGTGGGCATGGAGAAGGGCTTCTTCGCGGAGGAAGGCATCGAGCTCAGCCTGGACTACGGCTTCGAGAACGACTACCTGAAGCTGGTGGGCACGGACGAGCTCCAGTTCATGATCGGCAGCGGGGACCAGGTGGTCCTGGGCCGGGCCCAGGGGCTGCCCGTCCGCTACGTGATGAACTGGTACACCCGCTACCCGGTGGTCATCTTCGCCCTGGCCGACTCGGGCATCCAGGAACCGGCGGACCTGAAGGGCAAGACCATCGGCATCCCAGGGCCGTTCGGCGCCACCTACGTGGCCTTCCGGGCCCTGCTGGAGGCGGCCGGCCTCACCGAGGCGGACGTGCAGGTGGAGAGCATCGGCTTCACCCAGGCCGCGGCGGTGAGCGAGGGCCGAGTGGACGCGGCAGTGGACTACGCGGTGAACGGCCCGGTGATCCTGGAGCTCCAGGGGCAGGAGGTGGTGCAGATCCCCCTGGAGCCCTACCTGCGCATCCCGGCCAACGGGCTGATCACCAACGACCGCACCATCCAGGAGGAGCCCGACCTGGTGGCCCGCATGGTCCGGGCCAGCCTGCGCTCCATCGAGTACACCCTGGCCAACCCGGACGAGGCCTTCGAGATCGCCCTGAAGTTCGTCCCCGAGGCCGGGGGCGAGAACCGGCCGGCCAACCGGGCCATCTTCGACGCGGTGTTGGACTTCTGGCGCCCCCGGGCCGACGTGCCCCTGGGGGCCACCACCCCGGAGGAGTGGCGCAACGTGGCCGAGCTCATGCAGCGCATCGGCCTGGTGGACGTGGCCGTGGACCCAGAGGAGCTCTACACCAATGAATTCATCCCCTGAGCTCACCCGGAGCGTGAGCCAAGGCGCTGCCCCGCCCCTGCTGGAGGTCCGGGGAGTCACCCAACGTTTCGTCCAGGCCGGGCAGGTGGTCCAGGCCCTGGGCCAGGTCCACTTCCGGGTGAAGGAGGGGGAGTTCGTCACCCTGGTGGGGCCCAGCGGCGGGGGCAAGAGCAGCCTGCTCCACATCATCGCCGGGCTGCAGCGGCCCAGCAGTGGACAGGTCCTCTTCCGGGGCGTCCCCATCCAGGAGCCCCACCCGGAGGTGGGCATCGTCTTCCAGCGCACCAACCTCATGCCCTGGCGCACGGCCCTGGAGAATGTCCTCCTGCCCCTGGAAGTGCGGCCCGGCGGCCTCCAGCCCGGGGATCGGCGCCGGGCCCAGGAGCTGCTGGCCCTGGTGGGGCTGGAGGGCTTCGAGGAGGCCTACCCCCAGCAGCTCTCCGGCGGCATGGCCCAGCGGGTAGTCCTGGCCCGGACCCTGATCCAGCAGCCCCGGCTCCTCCTGCTGGACGAGCCCTTCGGCGCCCTGGACGCCCTGACCCGGGAGCGGCTCAACCTGGAGCTCTTGCGTCTCCACGCCCTCCAGGGCCAGTCCATGCTCATGGTCACCCACAGCATCGACGAGGCGGTCTTCCTGGCGGACCGGGTGCTGGTCATGAGCGAGCGCCCTGGCCGCCTGCGAGGGGAGGTGCGGGTGGACCTGCCCCGTCCTCGCCGCCTGGACATGACCGGCAGCGAAGCCTTCGGCCGCCTCACCCTGCAGGTCCGCCGCTGCCTAGGCATGCTGGGCTGAGACCAGCCAGGCAGCAGGGTGAAATCGGACACGCGAAGAGGCCGGGATCATGGCGATCCCGGCCTCGTTTCATCGATGGTGATTGTTCCAGCCCAGCCTACAGGTCCGGCGGCAGCTTCGCCTGGAGGTCCTCAGGTCGCTGGATGTCCATGGACAGGATCTGCTCCTGGAGCCACTGCTGGAAGGCCTGCTCTTCCTCCTGGCGCAGCTGGCTCTCGTCCTTGGGCCGGTTCTCGTCCCGCTCCTCCACCTGGATCAGGTGGTAACCGAACTGGGTCTTCACCGGCTCGCTGACCTCGCCCACGGGCAGGGAGAAGGCCACGTCCTCGAACTCAGGCACGTAGCGGCCTCGGCCAGCCCAACCCAGTTCACCCCCGTTGGGGGCGCTGCCCGGGTCGTCGCTGTAGAGCTTGGCCAGCTCCCCGAAGTCCTCTCCGTCCAGGATGCGCTGGCGCAGCTCCTGGGCCAAGGCCAGGGCCTCCGCGTCGCTCAGGGCCTTCTCCTCCTGCAGAGGAACGGTCTCTGTGTCGGTTAGGACGGCCGTATCGGTCAGGGTCCCAGTCTCTGTCAGGGCCTCGGTGGCGGTGACCGTTTCCGTCACGGTCAAGGCCCCGGTCTCGGTGAGGGCGCCTGTCTCGGTGACGGTCTCACCGGCCCCCACCTCACTCCCATCCGAGCTAGCGTCGGCCGTCGGATCCACGGCGATGAGGATGTGACGGACCCGCACCTGCTCCTCCGTGGGCTCCACCAGGTCCTTGACCACGGCCTCCTTCACCTTCTCCCGCAGCAGCCGAGCCCGGATCACTTCCCGGTACTCGTCCAGGGTCATGCCCGCCGTCTCTTTCAGATTGCGCTCCAGGTTGGCC
>WGCB01000687.1 GCA_015494005.1 Caldilineaceae bacterium | reverse complement strand
GATGCGGCCCGGTGGCCGGCGGGTCAGCCGGTTGACCCGCTCCAGGGCCACCCCCGGGGCCTGGAAGGCTGGATCCTGGAGGAAGGCCGTCACCTGGGCCTGGGAAACCCCCTCCCGGACCAGCTGCCCCACGGCCCGGAGCAGGTTCTGGCTGTAGTTGCTCACCCCGGCCCCCCGGTAGCTCTCCGCGGTGCTCAGGAGCAGGGCGTCCACAGCCACCTGCAGGCCCTGGACCTGCTCCCGGGCCTGCCCCTGGGCGGAGGTTCGGTTGTCCGAGACGGAGTTGACCATGCCTTCCATGCCTCACCCTTCCGCGCCTGCACAGAGGAGCTGCCGGTAGACGGCCACCGTCTCCTGGGCGATGCGGGCCATGGTGAAACGCTCCAGAACCCGAGCCCGCCCAGCCTGGCCCAGCTGACGACGCCGCTCCGGCGCCCCGGCCAGCTCCTGGAGCCTGCATGCCAGGGCCCGCGCGTCCTCCTCCGGGAAGATCAGCCCGCCGGCCTCCGCCCCCTGGCCGATGACGTGGGGGATCTCCCCGCTGTCGCTGCCGATGACCGGCACCCCGCAGGCCATGGCCTCCACCAGGACCCGACCGAACTGCTCCTTCCAGTTGGGCCGGGTGCGGCTGGGCAGCACCAGCACGTCCAGGGCCCGGTAGAAGTCGGGCATGGCGTGGCTGGGCAGCCGCCCCAGGAAGCGCACCCGCTCCTGGATGCCCAGCTTCCGGGCCAGGCGAGCCAGCCGAGCCTCCTCCGGCCCGCTGCCCACCAGGCTCAGCTGCCAGGCCGTCCCCAGCCCGGCGCAGGCCCGCAGGAGTAGATCCACCCCCTTCTCCCGGATGAGGCCCCCGGCGTAGCCGATGCGGAAGGGGCCTGTCGTGGGCTGGCCGTCCGGGGCCGGGGCAAAGATGTCCGGGTCCACCCCGAACTGGGGGATGACCGCCACCTGGCCCTGGTAGCCCTTGCGCCGCAGCACCTGGGCGGCCTCCTGGTTCCCGGCCAGCGCCACCGGGCAGCGGCGATAGTTGGCCCGCTCCATCCAGCGGAAGGGGGGCGGGTAGCGCCGGTGCAGGTTCTGCCAGGTGAAGAAGAGGGGCAGGGCCCCGGCCTTCAGCCCGGCCCGGATCCCCAGCCAGGTGGCCACGTTGTAGGGCTCCTCGTCCATGTGCAGCAGATCTGGCTCCAGGGCCTGGAGCTCCTGGGGCAGGGTGGGGTAGTGGTGCAGGTGGTAGCTGCCGTTCCAGCGGATGGGCAGGACCCGCAGCTGGTAGCCGTCCGTGTGGCGAGGCTCCACGGCCAGCTGTCCCCGGCGATCCCGCCACCGGGCCGGGACGAAGACGGTCAGATCCACGCCCAGCCGGGCGATCTCCTCTGCCTTGCGCTGGTACGCGCCCACCACCATCGCTTTGCTCACCAGGGCCACACGCATGGATCGTCTCGTCCGCTCCGAGGAAAAGGGGCTTCGCCGACCTCCGGCGCCGGATTTTCAGCCCAGAAAAAACCAAGTCATTATAGCCCTCGGCTCGGCCATTCTCAAAAATTTTGGCCTCTTCTCGATGGACAATTTCCCTGGGCTTTGCTATACTGGGGCCACCCTTCGGACCGTCGGTCGTCTCCGGCCAGCAAGTCAGTTTCCAGCGAGCCCGGGCCTGGATCCACCCTCCACGCCCGCCTCGTTGCCCCGGAAGACGGCGCCGGGTATCCTCACCCGGTGAAAAGTGCCACGGTCCTGTCGCCTCGTGTTTCCCTTGTTCGGAGCATCCCGTCGCAGCACTTCCTGGGCCTGCCTTTGCATGCCGCGGCCGGATCCGCCGAACGCCAGCACCCACAGGACATGGCTGTATGACCACACGATGGAAAGAGTATCACCTGCCCGAAACCGTGGAAGAGGCCCTGACCCTCCTGAGCCAGTACGAGGGCCGGGCCAAGATCATCGCCGGGGGCACGGACCTGATCCTGGACCTGGAGTCCGGCCACGAGGAGCCGCCGGAAGCCCTGGTGGACGTGACCGCCATCCAGGGACTGAACCAGATCCGCCAGGAGTCCGGCCCAGACGGGGATTGGATCGTCATCGGCGCCAGCGTCACCCACTACCAGATCGAGCAGCATCCCCTGCTCCAGGAGGTGGCCACCTGTTTGACCGAGAGCTGCCGGGTGGTGGGCGGCCCCCAGGTGCGGAACGTGGCCACCATCGGCGGCAACGTGGCCCACGCCCTCCCCGCCGCGGACGGCACCATCGGCCTCCTGGCCCTGGACGCTCAGGTCCAGGTCTGCACCTGGGCGGAAGGTCAGGTGCACTGCGCCTGGCAGCCCCTCCTCTCGGTTTTCGCCGGGCCCGGGCGCAACACCCTCCAGAGCAACCAGATGCTGGGCGGTTTCCGCTTCCGCCCCACCGGACCCGGTGAGGGCAGCGCCTTCGACCGCATCATGCGGCCCCAGGGCGTGGCCTTGCCCATCCTGGGGGTGGCGGCCCGAGTGAGGCTGGCGGAGGACGGCCAGGGATTGGGCCAGGCCATTGTGGTCATCGGCCCGGCCGGCCCCATTCCTTTCCGGGCCCTGGAGGCGGAGCGGGTGCTCACCGCCGCGCCTCGCTTCGATGAGGAGGTCCTGGAAGAGGCCATCCAGGCGGCCCGAGCCCAGGCCAAGCTGCGCACCAGCAAACACCGGGCCACCAAGGAGTACCGGCACGAGATGATCGGCGTGCTCCTGCGCCGGGTGCTGCCCAAAGCCGTGGAGCGAGCCCGCGCGTCGGGCAAGTAGCATTCTGTTCACCCAGAGGAAAAGAAAAATGGCTCAACTGAAACTGACTGTCAACGGCGTGGAACATGCCCTGGACGTGCCCGCCAACCGCTTCCTGGCCGAGGTGCTGCGCTATGACCTGGGCCTGACCGGGACCAAGATCGGCTGTGAGGAGGCGGAGTGCGGCGCCTGCACGGTCATCGTCAACGGCCAGCCGGTGGTTTCCTGCGTCTATCCGGCCTTCAAGGCCCAGGGCGCGGAGGTGCTGACCATCGAGGGCCTAGCCCAGGAAGGCGAACTCCACCCCCTCCAGGAGGCCTTCGTCGTCCACGGGGCCACCCAGTGCGGCTTCTGCACCCCGGGCTTCATCATGCAGGCCAAGACCCTCCTGGACGAGAACCCGGCCCCCAGCGAGGAGGAGATCAAGCACTGCTTGAAGGACACCTACTGCCGCTGCACCGGCTACAAGTCCATCATCAGCGCGGTGCAGGCCGCCGGGGAGAAGATCCGCACGGGGCACCTGCCGCCGCCGGAGCTGCCGGAGGTGATCACCCCCCTGGAGGCCATCGGCAAGCCCCTGGAGCGGCCGGATGCGGTGGCCAAGGTGACCGGCCAGGCCCTCTACGCGGACGACTACCTCTTCGACGGCATGCTCCACGGGGCCACCCTGCGCAGCGAACATCCCCACGCCCGCATCCTGGCCATCGACACTAGCGCCGCAGAGGCCATGCCTGGCGTCCACGCGGTGCTCACCCACGAGGACGTGCCCGGGGATCCCCGGCATGGCCTGGTGGAGAACGACTGGCCCGTCTTCGCCGGCGGCCAGTACCCGGCCCGCTACGTGGGGGATCCCATCGCCCTGGTGGTGGCGGAGAGCCGGGAGCTGGCCCGGGAGGCACTGAAACGCATCCGGGTGGAGTACGAGCCCCTGCTCGCGGTCACGGATCCCCGGGAAGCCCTGAAGCCGGACGCGCCGGTGCTCCACCCGGACCGGCCCACGGGCAACCTGCTCAAGCACATCAAGGTGCGCCGGGGCGACGTGGCCCAGGGCTTCGCGGAGGCGGACGCGATCGTGGAGCGCACCTACCGCACGCCCATGACCGAGCACGCCTTCCTGGAGCCGGAGTGCTCCATCGCGGTGCCGGCCGGCTACGACGCGGATCACCCCAAGCTGACCATCTACGTGGGCAGCCAGATCCCCTACAGTGACCGGCGGCAGGTGGCCAAGAGCCTGGGCCTGCAGGACGAGGAGGTGCGGGTCAAGGGGACCGTCATGGGC
>WGCB01000686.1 GCA_015494005.1 Caldilineaceae bacterium | reverse complement strand
TGTGGGTATCCCCATGCTGCTCCTGGGCGTGATGACCGTGCCCATCGTGGTGGGCTACATCTGGATCGTCGTCTCCACCTTCTCCCAGCGCACCTACGGACTGGTGCCGGTGGATCGGGACGGCAACTTCGGCGGGCTGACCCTGAAGAACTGGTCCTTCCTCTGGGAGGACCCCAACATCTGGCAGGTGACCATCAACACCTTCATCCTGGCCGTGGGGCTGACCGTCGGCGTGGTGCTCATCTCCTCCCTGGCTGGCTACGCCCTCTCCCGGATCAGCTTTCCGGGCCGGCGCTCCTTCCTGGCCACCACCCTGGTGCTCCACGCCTTCCCCAGCGTGACCCTGCTCATCGCCATCTATTTCGTCCTGCGCTGGATCTCCGGCATCCCGGTGCTGGGACGAGGGCTGCCCATCATCGGCGGCTTCGGCTACAACACCATCGGCGGGGTGATCCTGGTGAGCGTGGCCCTGGAGCTGCCCCTGGGCATCTGGCTCATGAAGGGCTTCTTCGACAACGTCTCCTGGGACATCGAACGGGCCGCCCTCATCGACGGCTGCAGCCGCTTCCGAGTCTGGTGGCAGATCGTCATGCCCATGATCAAGCCGGGCATCGCCGCACTCTCCATCTTCTCCTTCATCTCCGGCTGGAACTCGTTTCTGATCCCCTACACCTTCATGACCGCCCAGGACAAGAGCACCATCGCCACCTACCTGCGCAGCCTGCTCAGCGACACCGCGCCGGTCAACTACAGCACCGTGGCCGCGGTGGGGCTCTTCCAGCTCATCCCTGTGCTCCTCTTCTTCATCTTCACCCAGGAGTACCTCCTGAGCATCTTCGGCGGCGGCACCAAGGGCGGCACATAGACCCTGGATGGTCCTGGCGCAACAGCGCTGAGGACCCGAAAGACAAGCGAGACAGAGACCATGATCGTAACGCTCAACAACCTGACCAAACGCTTCGGCGACGTGGTGGCCGTGGACTCGATCCACATGCAGATCAACGACGGGGAGTTCGTGGCCTTCCTGGGGCCCTCGGGCTGCGGCAAGACCACCACCCTGCTCATGATCGCCGGCATCTACAAGCCCAGCGAGGGGGAGATCCGCTTCAACGACCGGGTCATGAACCGGGTGCCGCCCAAGGACCGCAACATCGGCATGGTCTTCCAGAGCTACGCCCTCTACCCCCACATGACCGTGCTGGAGAACATCACCTTCCCCATGCGCCTGAAGAAGGTGCCCAAGGACAAAATGCTCCAGCGGGCCCAGCAGGTGGCGGACATGATGGGCATCGGCCATCTCATGGACCGGCGGCCGGGCCAGCTCTCCGGCGGGCAGCAGCAGCGGGTGGCCCTGGGTCGGGCCCTGGCCAAGGAGCCGGACATCCTCCTCTTCGACGAGCCCCTGAGCAACCTGGACGCGCGCCTGCGCCTGAGCATGCGGGCGGAGATCAAGCGCCTGCAGATGGACCTGGGCATCACCTCCATCTACGTGACCCACGACCAGGTGGAGGCCATGACCATGGCCGACCGCATCGCGGTGATCAAGGACGGCCGGCTCCAGGCCTACTGTCCCCCGGGGGAGCTCTACGACCAGCCCCGCACCCTCTTCGTGGCCGGCTTCATCGGCAACCCGCCCATGAACTTCCTGGAGGTGGAGGTGGTGCGGGAGAACGGCGAGTACCATGCCCGCACCGGCGGCTTCGACGTGGTGGTGCCCCCGGAGCGGGCCCAGAAGGCCGCGGGCCAGGGCAAGGTGATCATGGGCATCCGGCCCGAGGACATCACCCTGGCCGACCAGGGCATCCCCGGGGAGATCTACGTGGTGGAGCCCCTGGGCCGGGACGATCTCATCGACGTCCAGATCCAGGACCTCCACTTCCGCCTCCTGGCCGACCCGAGCCTGAATCTGAAGATCGGGGACCCGGTGCAGGTGCGCTTCAACACGGAGAAGGTCCAGTTCTTCGACCCAGCCACCGAGCGCTCCCTCCTCTGGGATTGAAGCGCTGGGATTGAACCGCTAAGACTGAATCGCTGGAACCGCGAACCAGGTTCGCGTCGAGACGGCTGTACTGAATCGAGATTTCCCCAACTTCCGGGAGGCCCCCCAGCCTCCCGGAAGCGCTGAAAGGGCAGGACCATGGCGACGGATTGGATGCACGCTCTGAGCGTCCACTACGAGGCGGCCTGCCGGGACTATCCGGACCGGCCCCTGATGCTCCTCTGCGACATCGACGGCACCATCATCGACATGCGTTTCATGATCCTGGCCGTGCTCCAGGCCTACGACCAGGTCCACGGCACCCGCTTCTTCCGCCGCCTCACCGTGGACGACATCCACGTCCACGAGAACCAGGTGGGGGAGCTGCTGGCCGAACTGCGGGTGCCCCTGGAGCGGCGGCCGGCGATCCTGGCCTGGTACATGGAGAAGCGCTGGACGCCCCTGGCCCTGCAGGAGATGCACCGGCCCTTCCAAGGGGTGCTGGACGTGCTGCGCTGGTTCCAGATCCAGCCCAACACCAGCGTGGGCCTGGTCACCGGGCGGCCGGAGCGCCTGCGGGAAGAGACCCTGCGCTCCTTGAACGAGCTGGGCCGGCCCCACCGGGTCCACTTCCGCAGCGAGCTCCTCTACATGAACCCTGGCGAGTGGGAGGAGAACGTGCCCGCGGTGAAGGCCGCCGGGCTGCGCCACTTCCAGGAGCAGGGCTACCACGTCTTCGCCTTCATCGACAACGAGCCGGAGAACCTCCAGGCCGTGGCCCAGGCCGACCCGGACCACGAGATCCTGCTCCTCCACGCGGACACCATCTTCGCCTCCAAGCGGACCCGGGTGCCCCCAGGCACCATGCGGGGCCGGGAGTACCGCCTGGCCGAGCTCATCCGAGGGGAGAAGGCCCTGCCCCAGCACGTGCAGCTGGTCTGGCACGGGGTCAACGACGAGGCCAACCTGCGCCAGTTCCTGGCCTCGGACGTGCGCTGGGCCGAGCTGGACGTGCGCACCGCGCCCCTGCACAGGGAGCCCTTCCTGCGCCACGACTCCCTGGCCGAGACCCCGCCCACCCCGGACGAGGAGTGGCTCACCCTGCGCCAGGCGTTGACTCGGCTCAAGGAGCACAAACGGGCGGTCAAACTGGACATCAAGGGGAACAATGCTCTCCTGGAAGAGGTCTTAGAGATAGTGGCGGAGATGGGGTTCCAGGACAAGGACCTCTGGTTCAACGCCAACATCGAGCGCATCAAGGAGGCCGGTTTCCGGCGCATCGCCGCGGTCCATCCTGGGGCCATCAACCAGTGTCCCATCGACTTCCTGGCGCCCCTGATCCTGACGGTGCCCGAGAAGGCCCACGAGATCCTGGCCATGTTCACCGAGTGGGGTGTCAATCGTTTCTCCATCGCCTGGCGGGAGTCCGACTTGTGGGAGATTTTGGACCGAATGGACGCTTGGGGATACGAGGTGAACATCTATAATGTACTTGATCTGGAGTCGTTCCTGCAGGCGGTCCTGCTCCTGCCCCGGTCTGTGACCTCGGACTTCAACTTTCCTCAGTGGCACTACTACGGCCGGGGCTCTGGGCAGCGAGGCCGCCACTACGAGTACATCATGCGTAGAAAGCAGAGCCGGTGAGCGAGCCGGCCAGCGAGATGCCATCAACAGACAACCAAACGGAGAACGGGCGGGCCGGGTGCCCGCCCCCAATGATCTGCCATGACAAACCAACCGAACGGCCAAACCAATCCCATGCCGGCCCAGGATCCCCAGCTGGCGACCCTTTTCGCGGAGGCGTTGCCCTCGGAGGAGCGGGATCTGGCCGCCCGCTACGCGCCCATCCTCTGCTTCGACCGGCGCGAGCCCTTCCTGCCCCTGGCCGGGGGTGTCACCCTCTTCCGCCAGGACGGGGAGTCGCCCTCCTTCCCCCGACGCATCGAGCTGAGCCCACCGGGCCAGCCGTCAGCCACCCTGGCCATCGAGTACGCCATCTGGTGGGACTGGGACATCCAGCACCTCTACGAGCTGGAGCACGTCTGGGTCTACGTGGACGGCCAGGGCCGAGTGGTGCGGGTGGAGGCCAGCTGGCACGGCGGCTACCACGAGATGGCCCAGGACGGCCAGCCGTCCCTGCGCCATGGCCAGGCCCGGGTCTACTCCGAGCCGGGCAAGCACGCCTTCGCACCCACGCCCGACTGGTTCCGCCGCCGCTGGCAGGCCCAGAAACGCCACGCCAGCGATGCCCTGGCCGGGGCTGGCGGCGTCTGGGTCACGCCCCTCTTCGAGGAGGAGCTGCGGGACCAGCGCACGCCGGAGAACAACACCCTGGTGCGCACCTACCTGCTCCGCCAGGCCTTCCAGCCCAGCTGGGATTTCTCCCAGGAGTTTCGTCTGCAGCCGGATCAGCTGGTGCCCTGGCCAGCCCTGGCCCAGTGGATCCCCCAGCGGGTGCGCTGGTGGCTGGATCGCCTGCACCGGGAGATCCCGGCCGGGGAGTACCGGCCCCTGCGCCTTCGCTCGGCTTCCATCCCCGGGGATCCAGACAGGGCAGGCCGGGTCAGGGACGGCCAGAACGGCGAGAGCCTGGAGGAGCTGCGGGCCCGACTGGATCCCCGGGTGGATGCCCTGCACGTGCCCGTGCGGGCCACCGCGGACGGCCAGGCCATCGTGCGCGACGGGGCCCTGGTCCAGGACCTGGACGGCCGAGGCGTGATGATCCACCAGGCCAGCCTGGCCCAGCTCCAGGCCCTGGATGCACCGGGCCGGGCTTCGCTGCTCCTGCTGGAGCAGGTGCTGGAGCTGAGCCGCCAGGAGGATGTGGGGCTCTACCTGGAGATCTTGGACGGGGAGGCCATCCCGGCCATTGTCCAGGCCTATGACCGCTACGATCTGGTGCATCGGGCCATCCTGGGTTCCTTCCGGGCGGACTGGCTGGCGGCCCTTCGGGATCAGCTGCCCCGGGCGGCCACAGCCCTGCTCTTCGACACCGTCCAGGTGGACGCGGTGGCCCTGGCCCAGGCCGTGGGCGCGGACTACGTGCACCCTCGCTGGGAGGGGAAAGCCCAGGCCAGTCGGCTGCTCACCCCGGAGTGGCTGGCCCGGGTGCGGGACGCCGGCCTGGGCGTCATCGCCTGGCCCGAGTCTCGGCCGGAGGAGGCGGCTCGCCTGGAACGCCTGGGCGTGGATGGCCTCTACCTGGCCGGCTAGGCAGGGGATCCGAGCTGGGTGGGGATCGGAACAGTGATTTGCCGAAAGAAGGTGAGTTTGCTAGACTGAAATTGTGGCTGGATTGAAATTGTGGAAGTCACACTTTCCACCGTGTGGACACAGGGATGGGTCCCCCTCCCCCATCGATAGCGAGCGGCAGCGTGGCCCGTTCCGAAAGGCTGAAGGCCCGTGGGCCGTCGGCCTCATTTTTTATGGACCGGGTGCTGCCTGTGGCTCGGGCGGGCCGGGTGGCCTGGACGGAAAAGGCGGATGGACGAAACGGTCAAACAGTGCACCAATCTCACCGAGCGAGACATCGAGCTGCTCCACAGAATCGAGCTGGGGCTTCCCATCACCGCGGACGTGAGCCGGGCGGATGTCTCCCTCTGCTGCCTGCGGGATGACCAGCAGATCCTGGTGGTGCGCCACGCCATGCCCCGCTCCATCTCCTCCATCTACCGCTCCGACGCCACAGGACGGCTCTTCACCCCCGAGGACCAGCCCCTGGTCTACTGGTCCCTGATGGAGATGCGGCGGGGCAGCCGCACCAAGCAGGTGCTCAGCAGCGGCGCGCCGGTGATCCAGCAGGTCTTCCCTGTCCGCAACGCGGCCAACCAGGTCATCGCTGCCCTGTTGGTGGAGACCAACATGATCGAGTACGAGCGGCACCGGCGCCGGGCCAAAGCCTTCCGCCGGGCCGTGCGCTGGCTGCAGGAGATGGCGGTCCGGGGCGAGATCGAGAACGCCGAGTCCCTGAGCGGCTTCGGTCCCCTGGACGGGGTCTACCTGGTGGACGAGAACCAGTGCGTGGTCTACATG
>WGCB01000685.1 GCA_015494005.1 Caldilineaceae bacterium | reverse complement strand
AGGGGCTCCCCACCGGAGAGGATGAAGATGGGCCGGGCGAAGGCGGCCACCTGGTCGATGAGATCGAAGGCTTCCTGGGTGGTCAGATCCTGGGGGAGGAGCTGGTCCGCGACGGTAATGCGGCGGCAGTGGATGCACTCCAGATTGCAGCCGGCGGTGGTTTCCCAGAAGATGAGGCGTGGCGGTGGGTAGCTCATGGTCCTGTTCCTCCGTGGGGAGTCCCTGGGCGGAACCCCGGTGTGGATGGATTCGGAAACAGCCCTTGACAAAACCTCTTGGGTAAAATCTAAGTAAAACGGTGGTAAATTGTCTATTTCTGTAGTGACCTCAGGATACCAGTCTCGGGCAAAAAGTGCAAACGCTGCGACGGCCGGATCGCCCTTTTCCAGGCCCTCCCGGCCCGGTCAAACCGGGGCCGATCTTCTGCCTGTCCAATTTGGCGTCCAGGCCTGGCCCGGGTAGAATAGAGCCGTTTGCCGTGCCGTTGTTTTTCCCAGGTCGCGTCCATGACCCTTCTGCGCCTGCCCGGCCTGGTGGATGCCCACGTGCATCTGCGGGAACCGGGCTACACCCACAAAGAGGACTTCTACACCGGCACCTGCGCCGCCCTGGCCGGTGGCGTGACCACCGTTCTGGACATGCCCAACACCTCGCCGCCCACCTCCACGCCGGAGCGGCTGGCAGAGAAGGCCCGACTGGCTGCAGCCAAGGCTGTGGCGGATGTCGGGCTTTTTGTTGGGGCCACGAACACGGAGCTGGACGCCTATCTGCCGGCAGCGGAGCAGGCCTGCGGGCTGAAGATCTACGTGAGCGACACCTTCGGCAGCCTGCGCATCGACGAGCTGGGCGCCCTGCACCGGCTCTTCCGCACCTGGGCGGAGCGGCGGGAATCCTCCCCGGCCGGGCTGGGGCCCATCGCCGTCCACGCGGAGGATCTCATGCTGCCGGCCTGCCTGGCCCTGAGCCAGCTCTACCGGGTCCCTCTCCACGTGGTCCACGTGAGCCGCCGCAGCGAGATCGAGCTCATCCGCCGGGCCAAGGAGCAGGGCCTGCCCGTCACCTGCGAGGCCACGCCCCACCACCTCTTCCTGAGCCAGGACGACCTGCCCCGCCTGGGCCCCCGGGGCGACATGCGTCCCCGCCTGGCCACGCCCGACGACGTGGCCGCGCTCTGGGAGCACCTGGAGGTCATCGACGTCTTCGCCACGGACCACGCCCCCCACACCCTGGCGGAGAAGACCGCGCCCGAGCCGCCCCCGGGCGTCCCTGGCCTGGAGACCATGCTGCCCCTGCTCCTCACCGCGGTGCACGCGGGGCGGCTGGAGCTGGCGGACATCCTGGCCCGCTGCGTGGAGAATCCCCGGCGCATCTATCGCCTGCCCGAGCAGCCGGAGACCTTCGTGGAGGTGGACGTGGACGCTCGCTTCGTCCTGGAGGACGCGGCCATGCAGACCAAGGTCAAGTGGACGCCCTTCGCGGGCTGGGAGGTATTCGGACGAGTGGAGCGGGTGGTCCTGCGAGGGAAGACGGTCTTTGCCGGGGGGCAGGTGCTGGCCCGGCCCGGCAGCGGACGGGTGCTCTTCCAGCCAACGGGAGCCACAGCCATTTCATAGCGAACCGACCGACGGGAGACCGTCGGTTTTTTGTGGACAAAAGCAAGCCGGATCGGTTCGACACCCGATCCCCATCAGAAAGGATTCCTCCAATGAACACCTCCATGAACACGCCTCTGGCCGCAGAATCGGCCCAGCCGACGCCGCCCGTCCCTGGGGAGAGGCAGCAGAGCGGCTTCTTCGGCCAGGACATCCTCAGCGTGAGCCAGTTCGACCGGGAGAAGCTGGAGTACATCTTCGGCGTGGCCCGGGAGATGCGCATGCTGGTGGAGCGCTTCGGCAGCGCGGACCTGCTCCAGGGCAAGATCCTGGCCAACCTCTTCTACGAGCCCTCCACTCGGACCAGCTCCAGCTTCATGGCGGCCATGCTGCGCCTGGGCGGCCAGGTCATCCCCATCAACAACGTCCAGTACAGCTCGGTGAGCAAGGGCGAGAGCCTGCCGGACACGGTGCGCACCCTGGAGAGCTACGCGGACGTCATCGTCCTGCGCCACCCGGAGATGGGCGCGGCGGCCACCGCGGCCTACTACGCCCAGAAGCCGGTGATCAACGCGGGGGACGGCGTGGGCGAGCACCCCACCCAGGCCCTGCTGGATCTGTTCACCATCGTGGAGGAGTTGGGGCAGGTGGACGGCCTGAAGATCGCCATGGTGGGGGATCTGAAGTACGGCCGTACGGTCCACAGCCTGACCAAGCTGCTGGTCAACTACGACGTGGAGTTCCTCTTCGTCAGCCCGGAGATCCTGCGCATGCCCCAGGACGTGCTGGACGTGGTTCGAGAGACAGGGCACCGCTACCAGGAGCTGGAGGACGTGCACCAGATCATCGGCCAGGTGGATGTCCTCTACGTGACCCGGGTGCAGAAGGAGCGCTTCACAGACCTGGCGGAGTACGACCGGGTGAAGGATTTCTACGTGGTGGACGAGGAGCTCATGGCCAAGGCCAAAGAGCGCATGATCGTCATGCACCCCCTGCCCCGGGTGGGGGAGATCAGCTACGCGATCGACGACGATCCCCGGGCCGCCTACTTCCGCCAGATGCGCAACGGCATGTTCATCCGCATGGCTCTGCTGGCCGCGGTCCTAGGT
>WGCB01000684.1 GCA_015494005.1 Caldilineaceae bacterium | reverse complement strand
ACCCTGGTCTCGCCTTCGCCCACAGCCACCGCCCCGGCGTCCCCGACCCAGACGGCGCAGCAGGTGGCGCAACAGGACGAAGACGAGGATCAGGACCAGGATGACGATGGGGACAGAGACGAAGACGACGACCAGGATGACCAGGATGACCAGGATGACGATCAGGATGATGATCAGAATGACGACAGCGATGACGACAGCGATGACGACAGCGATGACAACAGTGATGACGACGAGGACCGGGACCATGACAACTCGGGCAGGGGGAGCCAGGACTCGGGGAAAGGGCGTGGCAACTCCGGCAAAGGGGGCGGCCACGACTGACCCGGCTTCGGACGATCGGCCCCTGGCCGTGCACCCACCCCACCACAGGATCCACGCTGATGCTCGAACAGAGCAGCCCCATTCCTCGGGCTAGACTCGAGGAAACGGAAACCCAAACGAGGAGGCTGGCCGTCCGCGTGGACTGGCCAGCCCTGGCCGCTTTCGGCCTGCCCATGCTCCTCTACGTCCTCACCGCCGCCCCCACCATCTTCAACCTGGACAGCGCAGAGTTCACCACCGCCGTGGCCAGCGGCGGCATTGTCCGGGCCACGGGCTACCCCCTCTACCTGCTGCTGGGCAAGCTCTGGCTCTGGCTACCCCTGGCCGGGGACGTGGGCCATCGCATGAACCTCTTCTCTGCCTTCTGGGGCGCGGTCACCCTGCTTCTGGCGGATCGCATCCTGCGCCGGCTGGATGTGGGCCCCTGGGCTCGGCTGGGCGCGCTGGGCCTGCTGGCCGTCAGCCCCTACTTCTGGGGCCTCTCCCTCATCGCGGAGGTCTACACCCTGCACACCGGGCTCATGGCCGGGATCCTCCTGCTTCTCCTGGCCTGGGCGGAGCGTCCCAGCCCAGGGCGCCTGGCCTGGCCCGTGCTGCTCATGGCCCTGAGCGCGGGCAACCACGCGGCCACGGCCCTGCTGATCCCAGGGGCCGTCTGGTTTGTGGTCACCAGCCATCCTCGCCAGCTGCTGCGGCCGCGGGTCTGGCTGGTTGGAGGGCTGGCGCTGCTGGTCGGGGCGTCCATCTTCCTGGTGCTGCCCTGGCGCTACCTGGCCCAGCCGGCCTTCAACTACGCGGGGATCTACGACGGCGAGGGTGTCTTCCACCCGGTGGACCTGACCACCCTGCAGGGCATCTGGTGGCTGATCTCGGGCCAGACCTTCGCCAGCCGCATGTTTGCCTACGGCCTGGACGAGCTGGGGCCGGAGATCCTGGCCTACGCCGGCCAGCTCTGGAGCACGTTCCTGGCCCTGGGCATCGGCCCCGGACTCCTGGGCGGCGTGGTGCTGGTCCGACGCAACTGGCGGCTGGCCGGTTTCCTGCTCCTCCTCTTCCTGGCCAACGCGGCCTTCTACATCGACTACCGGGTGGTGGACAAGGAGACCATGTTCCTGCCCACCTACCTGATCTGGGCCCTCTGGCTGGGCGTGGGATACCAGGTGCTGCTCGACTGGGTCCAGGATCAGCGAGGCGGCTTCCTGCGGAGCTGGCACCTGCAGGCCCTGATGACGGGCGCGGTGTTCCTGGCCCTGATCCTGCACTGGCCCCTGACCGACCTCTCCCAGGACTGGAGCACCCGGGAGCAGAGCCAGGCCATCCTGGAGACGGTGGAGCCCGACGCGCTGGTCCTGGGCTGGTGGGAGACCATCCCGGCCCTCCAGTACATGCAGCTGGTGGAGGGTCAGCGGCCGGACGTGACGCTGCTCAACCGCTTCCTCATCCCGCCGGAGGCCATGCACCAGCTCATCCTGGCGGAGATCCAACGGCGGCCGGTCTACATCAACAACCCGTCGGTGATGCTCTTGAAGGAGACTCGGGTGACGAAGGTCGGCCCCCTCTACAAGTTGGAGCCTCGGGGACGGAAGTGAGGGGCTGGGGGGTTGGAAGTTAGAAGTTGGGAATTGGAAGCTGGAAGTTGGGAGTTGGCGGGTAGGTATTGAGGTGCGTTCAAGGAGAGAGATGATGAAACGAGAACAGCAGGCGATTCTGTTGCGGACGGGACTGGTGCTGGCGATTCTGCTTTCTGGCGTGGCGTTGATCCCCTTCATCGACATGCCGGTGGCGGCCATCAACTGGGAGCGGCTGGCGGGGATCTACAACCCGGTGCTGACGGTGAACGCCACCAGCGGCGCGCCGGGCAGCATCTTCGCCTTCACCGGCAGCGGCTATCCGCCCAACAGCCAGGCCACCATCTTCGTGAACGGCGATCCCCGGGGCCATGTCAGCACCGACAACGCCGGCGGCGCCTCTTTCCTGCTCAACACCACCGGCGCGGCTCCCGGCCACTACAACGTGGCCCTGGAGGTGGACATCAACGCCTCGGCCGCGGTGGGCATCGACCTGGTGCCGACGGACCCGGTGGTCTTTCCGCCTTCCGGCTCGGGTGGCCCCACGGTCTTTGTGAACCCCACCATCTTCCTGCCCCTCATCGGCAAGTAGGGCGGCAGGGGGTGGACTGAACCATGCAGGAAAAGCCAGGAGAGCGGCTGTGAACCTACGCTCCATCCACGAGCAGATCGAACTGTCTGCCCTGAAACGGCGTCGGGCCTGGGAGTGGTTCCCGGGTCGCGTCCGGTGGAGCGCGCTCAGCTGGATGGGGACGCCGCTGCTCCTCTTCGGGGTGACCCGCCTGGGCATCTTCCTGGTGGCCTACCTGGCGGTGATCCTCTTGCCCCAGGCCACCCAGCCGCCTCCGTACCACCTGCGCCCGCCGGACAATCTGCTGCTGGACGTCTTCGGTAGCCGCTGGGACACGGGCTTCTACGTGAGCATCGCGGAGGAGGGCTACCGCTTCCAGGGGGTGCCTCTGCCCTCGGTAGCCTTCTTCCCTCTGCTCCCCCTGCTCATGCGGGGGCTCACCGCCCTGGTGGGGGATGCGGTCCTGGCTGGGGTGCTGATCAGCAACGGGGCCCTGCTCCTGGCCACCCTCCTCCTCTACCGGCTGGTGGCGGAGAGCTGGGACCAGGGCGTGGCCGAGCGGACCGTCTGGTACCTGCTCATCTTCCCCACCGCCTTCTTCGGCGCGGCCATCTACACCGAATCCCTGTTCCTGCTCCTGGCCGTGGGGACCTTCTTCCTGGCTCGCCGGGGCCTCTGGGAGAGCGCCGGGCTGCTGGGCCTGGCCGCGGCGCTGACCCGCTTCACCGGGCTGATCCTGGCCCCGGCGCTGCTGGTGGAGTGGCTGGACCGCTGGTGGCGGGCCCGGAAGGGCGACGGAAAACGGCCGCCCCTCTGGGGCCTGCTGGCGCCCGGATTGGTCCCCCTGGGCACCCTGGCCTACATGGCCTACCTGGACCGCACCTTCGGCGATCCGCTGGCCTTCGTCCACGGGGCCGCGGCCTGGGGCCGGGAACCCCGCTCCCCGCTGATCACCGTGGCCGAGCTCTTCCGCGCTCCAGCGGAGGGCTGGGGGCGGGCTCTGCTGGCCGGTCACATCCACGTGGACAACTGGATGGACTTCCTCTTCGTGCTCGGCTTCCTGGCCCTGGGGCTGGTCCTACTGGGGCGGAAGCGCTGGGGCGAGGCCACCTTCGTGCTCCTGGGCGCAGCCATCCCCTTCGGCTCCGGCCTGCTCATGAGCCAGCGCCGCTACATGTGGGTCCTCTTCCCGGCTTTCATCCTGCTGGCCCAGTGGGGTCGGCGCCCCTGGGTGGACCGAGCCATCACCGTCCTCTTCCTCCTGGGGCTGGCCCTCTACACCGCCCTCTTCGCCAACGGCTACTGGGTGGGATAGAGGATAGCCCCTCTCCAGGATCGGCGCTCACTCTGGGAGGCATCCACGCTTCCCTGAACTC
>WGCB01000683.1 GCA_015494005.1 Caldilineaceae bacterium | reverse complement strand
GGTGTGGGCGTCCAGGTGGGGGTGTACGTGGGCGTGGGCTCTGGCGTGGGAGTGGGGTTCAGCACGGTGACCCGCACCCGGCTTTCGTATTCGTTGCCGAAACGGTCCCGCACCAGCAGGCGCAGGGTGTGGGGCCCGTTGAGCAGATCCCGGGTGTCCCACTGGCCCAGGATCCCCTCCTCCACTGGCGCGGTCACAGGACCCACGAAGGGCAGGCTGAAGGCGCCAGGGCTATGGCTGATCCCGTACTGGAGCTCGTAGCTGGCGAAGCCGGGCACGTTGGCGCTCCCCACCACGGTGAAGATGCCCGTCACCTGGGCCCCCTCCCCGGGCTGGCGGATGGCCACCCGGGGCTGGAAGGTGAAGAGGTCGCTGGGCTCCGTGGGGGGCTGGGGGATGCCGTTCTCCTCGGCCCACTGTCGGTACTCCGGCGGGTAGACCTTGAAGACCTTCTCCTCCACCAGGTGAGCCGGGGTGAACTCCGTGGCCAGCTTGCCCGTCACCTTGTCGATCCGCACCCGGCGCCAGAGGTCCTGCTCCGGCGGCAGGGGCGGCCGATCCACCGCGAACCACTGCTTGACCCGCTCCGGGCAGGCCTCCGACGGCTGGGTCCCGGTGTCCGCACAGACCTCGAACTGCGCCACCCCAGGCGGCGGGGTGAAGTCCACCACCGGCTGGTCGGCCAGGGCGGCCTGCATGAAACGATTCCAGATGGGGGCCGCGCCCAGGGAGCCGAAGACATTGTCCATGGGCGAGTTGTCCGCGTTCCCCACCCAGACGCCGGTGACCAGCTGGGGCGTGTAGCCCACGGTGAGGGCGTCCCGGAACTCGTTGGTGGTGCCCGTCTTCACCCCGGCCGGGCGGCCCAGGTTCAGGGGCGAGTCCGGCCCGAAGACCAGGGAGCGGGCCTGGTTGTCCCGCAGGATGTCGGTGATGAGGAAGGCATCCACCGGGCTGATGACCTGCTCCCCGGCCCCGGCCTCCCCGGGCTGGCAGGGGACGTCGCTGCCCATCTCGCAGATGACGTTGCCCTGGCTGTCCACGATCTTGCGGATGGTCACCGGGGGCTGGCGCACGCCCTGGTTGGCCAGCACGCCGAAAGCGCCGGTCAGCTCCAGCAGGGGGACCTCCCCGCCGCCCAGGGCCAGGCTCAGGCCGTAGTCCGGCCGGGTCAGGGTGGTGATGCCCAGGCGCCGGGCCACCTCTAGGAAGGGAGCGATGCCCACCCGCTGCAGAGCCCGCACCGCAGGGATGTTGAAACTGTTGGCCAGGGCCGTGCGCACGGTCACCAGGCCATGCTCCTTGCCGTCGTAGTTCACCGGCACGTAGGGCGGGTTGTTCCCGTCCGGGAAGGGCTCCTGGATGTCCGCCACCAGGGTGCCCGGGGTCCAGCGTTCCGCCACGGGCCGGCCTGGATCCATGAAGGTGGTCAGGTAGACCAGGGGCTTGATGGCGCTGCCCGGCTGGCGGGGGGCCAGGGCCATGTTTACCTGGCCGTCGATCTCCACGTTGTCGAAGTCCGCGCTGCCCACCAGGGCCAGGACCTCCCCGGTGTCCGGGCGCAGGGCCACCAGGGCCCCGTTGGAGACATGGCGGGAGGCCAGGCTCTGGACGTGCTCCCGGACGATGCGCTGGGCCTCCTCCTGGAGGCGGGAATCCAGGGTGGTGGTCACGTGGAGCCCCACCTTGTAGAGGGCCTCGGGCCCCAGGAGGGCCTCCAGCTGCTGGCGCACCAGCAGGGTGAAGTGGGGGGCCTTCATGTCGAAGCGCAGGGGCGCGTAGGTGAGGGGCTCCAGCCAGGCCGCGTCCGCCTCCTCCGGGGTGATGAAGCCGGCCTTCACCATGAGGCCCAGGACCACGCCCTGGCGCTCCTTGGCCCGCTCCGGGTAGGTGTAGGGGTCGTAGTAGGCCGGGGCCTGGGGCAGCCCGGCCAGGAGCGCGGCCTCGGCCAGGGTCAGCTCGTCCGCCTCCTTGCCGAAGTAGGTCTCCGCTGCGGCGTCCGCGCCGTAGGCCAGGTTGCCGTAGTTGACCTCGTTCAGGTAGAGCTCCAGGATCTGCTCCTTGGAGTAGCGGCGGCTGATCTCCGCTGCCAGGATGGCCTCCTTGACTTTGCGCCGGGCGCTCCGTTCCGGCGAGAGGAAGACCAGTTTCACCAGCTGCTGGGGGATGGTGGAGCCGCCGGAGACCAGCTCCCGCTCCTGGACCGCGTAGTAGAGGGCCCGGGCCAGGGCCACGGGGTCCACGCCCCCGTGCCGGTAAAAGTTGGCGTCCTCGGTGGCGATGGTGGCCTGCTGCAGGTAGGGGGAGATGCGGGCCAGGGGCACGACCACCCGGCGCCCCTCGTTGGGGTCGAAGGTCTCGTTGAGCAGGTTGCCGTCCCGGTCGTAGATGCGGGTGCTGCGGAAGGAACCGGCCCGTTGGGCCAGCTCCCCGGGCGCGGGCAGGTCCTCCACCATGTTGGCGTAGGCCACCAGGCCGCCGCCCAGGGCCAGGAGCAGGGTGATCACGAAGAGGAGCACGCCCACGAGAAAGCCCCGCAGGGCTGCAGCCAGCGGGGACGGACGGTTGGATGACGAACGAGATTGCAGCTGGTAGTAGGTCATGGGGGCGATGGTCGGTGATTGGGTGGTTCGTGGAACGGTCGACTGGACGATTGGCCGGCTGGGTCCAGGGAGATCCGGGAATGGCGCTTTCGGCCCGGACGGGCAGAACAAGCGCCGCCCCTACCGTCATTCCCCACTTCCCATTCTGCACTCGGCATTCTGCACTCCCCATTCAACTGGGCCACTGCCAGGGCCGGGTGTTCTGGTAGATCCAGGCCGCGGTGTGCAGGGCTTGGACCAGGAGCAGGGGCGCCATGCCCGCCCGGAGGAGCCGCCGCTCCGTGAGCACCCGGGGCGCCAGGATGGCCAGGAGTAGGGCCGTGGGGATGGCCGCCAGGCTGAAGAGATCCCAGTCCCGCTGGCCGCCGTAGTCCGGGTTCCAGAGCCAGGTCAGGAGCAGGTGGGCCCCGGCCGCCCAGCCCAGGAAGCCCAGGAGGCCCGGAACAGCTTCGTCTGTGCCGTTGAGACGTGCCGAGGCGCTGGGAAGTTCCACCGCGGGCCGGGTCCGTCCCCACAGTCCGGCCCCGCCCAGGAGGATCAGGGCGGGGAGCACCGCCGGGGCCACCAGCAGCTGCTCGTTGAGGAAGTCCCGCAGGTGGGGCCAGCTGAAGAGGGTGTAGTGCTCCCAGCGGGTGCTGGTGCGGAAGAGGGGCACCAGCCAGCGGCCGTCACCGCCGCCGGGCCGGTCGCTGGTCAACAGGGCGGCGATGCCATGCCCGCCCGTCTCCATGAGCAGGATCACACCCCCAGCCACCAGGAGCATGGGCAGCCCCACCTGAGCCAGGATGGTCACGAACGAGATCGGCTCCCCTCCATTTTCCCCCAGGCGCCGCCAGGCCAGGAAGAGCAGGCTGGGGGCCAGGACCACGGTGCTGGGGTGCAGCCCGTTGGTGACGGCCAGGGCCAGGGCCGCCAGCCAGAGGGGGCTCCGCCCCTGGAGCACCCGGATGCCCAGCCAGAGGTAGAGGAGGATGCCGGCCGCGGCAAAGCTGTAGTTCTCCACGTAGCCGAAGAAGAGCTGGAGCAGGCCCAGGCTGGCCAGCAGGCCGAAGGTGAGCCAGCTCGGCGCCAGGCGTTCGTCCCGGCTCAAGGCCAGGAGGGCCAGGAGGTAGAGACCGCCGGCCAGGGGGCTGAGGAGCCGGTAGGCGGGCATGGCGTCGGCCCAGTCCAGGGGCTCGTGCAGCCAGAGCCAGACCCGGCTGTGCAGGAAAACGTCCAGGGGGGCCTGCCAGGAGTAGACTAGGCGCTGGGCCGGGTCCGGCCAGGCCAGGCCCTGGGAGAGGAGGTAGGCGTCCCCCCAGCGGGTGTGGGCCAGGGGGAAGAGGAAGAAGGCCAGGAAGAGGAGGGCGGCCATCCCGGGCAGGGCCCAGCGGGGCATGGACCGGCCGGCGGTGGGGCGCCGAAGGCTGCGCCAGCTCCCGACTGTCACGGCCAGGACCAGCAGGCTGCCCAGGATCACCGCCCAGCCGGGGGCGTAGGTCACCGGCCAGAGGCCCCACCAGGCGCTCTCCGGGTCTCCGGGGGCGGGGAT
>WGCB01000682.1 GCA_015494005.1 Caldilineaceae bacterium | reverse complement strand
GTCTTGGCGGTGACAGCGAAGCGGGCCTGGGAGCTGGGCACGGCCTCGGTGACCTGGTAGAGCTCGGTGTAGCCCTCGTCCACCAGGGCGATCCAGGTGGGGGCCAGAATCTCCGGATGGTCCCCGTGGATGTGAAGTGTGCCGCTCTCGGCGTCCAAGGCGAAGTCGGGCCACTCGGTGCCATCGACGCAAGCACTGTTGTCCGCGCCGCAGTAGGTCTCCCGGACCTCCTTGGCCATCACCCGCCAGTCCGGGGCGTTGTAGCCGAAGAGAGAGAAGCGCTGGCGGAAGACATAGATCTGAGCCTTGGCGTCCACGGTCGGAGGCACGATGACCTTGCCGCCCCGCACCAGGCCCAGGGGCTCCTCCCAGGTGACCCGGGTGTAGCCCTCCTCGGGGAACTCGGTCACCGTCTTCAGGTAGCGGATGTCCCAGAACTCGATGCCCGGGTCCTCGGCCTGCTTTTCCGGCGCCAGGATCAGGAGGGCATCGCCCGGCTCCAGCTGCAGGTTCACCCCCTGCAGGTAGAGCCCCTGGATGCCAGCCGCGATGGCGTGGTGCTCGGTCTGCCTGGGCCGGAGCTTGTTCCACGCCACCCGGGCTTCGAACTCCTCGGAGGTCTCGAAGGTCTGGGGCAGCTCCCCCTCCTTGGCTGGGATGCTCTGCACCTGGGTCCCCGCCTTGATGGTGGCCGTGTCCGGGGTGCTGTCGCTCTCGTCCACGGTGAAGGCCAGGTAGGTGCTGGCCGCCACGCCTGGGCTCAGCTCGTAGCCGATGGCCCGGGCCAGCTCCAGGACGGAGCGGCGCTCGGTGGCCGTGCGCAGGAAGCCCTCGTTGGCGATGCGCTCCTGGTAGAAGGTGAGCACGTCCGCCACCGTGGCCCAGGCATCCAGGAAGGCGATGGCTGGGTCCTGGGAGGAGCGGGTGCTGAGCCGGGCCAGGGGGCGCTTGCCGCCGGGCACTTCCTGGCGGGAGAGCTGGGCGAGCATCCGGCGCAGGAAGCTGGCGTGGGTGCCGATCCGGTAGTTCAGGCTGGACTGGCCGGGCCGGTTCACGTGGCTGGGTTCCTCCAGGCCCACGTCACAGCAGCCGCATGTATTGAGTTGCGTGCTTTCCGTAGTCTCGCTCATAAGCATAAGCTCTCCAGATGGTGGAGATTAGAGATTAGGGATTCCGTTTCCATGCAATCCACTCCCCACTCCTCAATCTCCAATCTCCATTCTCCTACAGCCCGCCCTCCATGATGAACTCGATCTTTCCGTTCTCGGGCAGGCTGGGATCGTTGTCCAGGCGGGCGATCTCCAGCCGCCCCATGCGGATCTCCCCGGCCGCCAGCTCGCCGTGGGCCGGCTCTCCCCAGCGCTGGAAGCGGGTCTCCGGCCGGTCGGAGGTGTCGATCCAGGCCACGCCGGGGACCTCCATGGCCGCGGCCACGATCTGGCTGAGGTAGACAGGCTGGCCGAAGGTGAAGTTGTCCGGGTGGAAGAAGCCCCGGCGGCCGTCGGGCAGGTCCCGGTTGCTGAAGACCTCCAGCAGGGCCTCCTTGACCTGGCTGCGGAAGTAGCCCGGCTTGACGCAGACCACGAAAGCCAGGTCCAGGGCCACGAAGCGGGGCCCGTCGATCTCCAGGTCCTGCCCGGCCAGGCGGAAGCGCTCCAGGAAGCGGCGCAGCTCCGCCTCGAAGTCCCCGTCCACGGGCAGACCGCCCACCCGGTCCACGGTGAGGAATAGGGTGTACCAGCTGCCGGTCCAGCGCCGGGTGGCCGCGGCCCGCTGCACCTGGGGATGCCGCTGGGCCACCGCCACGTAGTCCGCGGGGGTCACGGCCCGCTCCTGGGTGCGGAAGGCCTGGGGCGCGTACTGGCGCACCTCCTCCAGGGACTCCGGGTCCGTGCCGCCCTGGGCCGGCAGGGGATTGGTCACGCCGATCACCGGCTCGGCCGTGACCACGTGGGCCAGGGCATCCGCGCCCACGTTGCCTTCCTGGCCGTTGCCGATGCGGTAGCGGGCCTCCAGCTGCTCCGTGGCCAGGGGCGGCCGGCCGTAGATCCCGTCCCCGAAGCGGAGGTAGGCCCGGCCGTCGCTCTCGCTCTCCGCCACGAACTCCGTGGCGAAACGGCCGCTGGCCAGCAGGTCCCGCCGGGAGACCCAGGTGGCGCCGTCGCTCTCCAGCTCCACCGCGGGCAGGGCCTGCCGAGGATCCTGGGCCAGGGTGGCGCTGGCGGGGGTGGTCTGGGCCGCGTCGTGGTCGTAGGGCGCCCGGTAGGTGATGTTCGCCTCCCGGAGCCGGGGGCGGTAGCGCCGGTGGCCCACCGGCGGCGGGATGGTCTCGCCGGCCAGGGTGCGGCCGTGATCCGCCAGGACCACGTTGCCCAGGGCCACGCTCACGGGCTGGGGGCTGGGCACACCGGACTGACGCTCCTCCCGGGGGATCTCCACCTGGTGCAGGCAGAGGGGGAAGGGCAGGGCGTCCTCGGCCATCCACTCGATCTCGGTGATGGGGACCGGGTCCTCGGTAGGGGGATCCAGGAGCTGACCGCCCAGGGGATCCTGGCTCCGGGTGACCCGGGTCAAGCGCACCGCGTGCCGGTGGGCCGGGTCCGCGTCGGCTTTCGCGCCCGTCTCCGGCCCCCGCTCCTCCAGGAAGATGAGCACGTCCCCGGGCTTCAGGTTGGGGAGATGGCCGCGCAGGGTGGCCCGGGTGGCGCCCGCGGGCAGGCAGCACTGCTCGTCCCCCCAGGTGTAGAAATGCAGGCGGTTGTGCTCCGGGAAGAGGGAGGCCCGGTGCATGGTCTCGAAGACGGTGGGCCCCTGGGCCATGGCCTGGTCGTAAGCCCTGGAGTTGGGGGCGATGCGGTGGCCCTGTCCGCTGACCCGGGTGAGCACCTGGGCGCCTTTCGCCAGGGTGGCGGCGCCTGCCACCTGGAACTGGACCCAGACCCGGGCGTTGCTGCCGTCGTGCATGGGGTAGTCCAGCAGGCGGGCATGGCGGCGGACCGAGGTGCGGCGCCGGGCCGTGCCCAGGTAGGCCTCGGTGGCGGCCGCGTCCTGGTAGTAGCTCAGGTAGTCCCCGGCGTAGGCCAGCAGCTCCACCAGGGCGATGCCCAGGTCCGCGGGGCTGCGCTCCTGCCAGTCGGGCAGGATCACCGAGAGGCGGTCCAGCATGAGCTTGCGGAAGCTGGCGTAGTCCTTGGCCAGGTAGTCGATGGCCGGCTCATCCGCCAGCTCCGGCGGACAGACCTCCTCGGTCTCGCAGTCGAACTCCGTGGGGCACTCCACCTTGAAGGAGAAATCCACCTGGGAGAGGACCGGATCGAAGCCGTCCGGGGGTTCGGACTGGGTGGGGGAGGCCACCAGGCGCAGGGTGTAGACCGAGAAGTCCCCCTCCGAGTCCGTGCGCACCACCAGGATCTGGTCCGGGTCGGGCAGGGCCAGGAAGAAGTCCTTCTCCGCGGCGGTGATCTGCCCGGAGGCCACCAGGGCGTCCGAGGCGTCCGCGGCCCGGAGCACCCAGAGCACCTGGATGCCCGTGACCCGCACCCCGCCCTGGATGCGCACGTTGCTCGCGGTCAGCCCCCAGGGCGCGGTCTTCCACATGCGCACCAGCAGGGTGCGCTGGGGCAGGGTCCCCGGCGGCGCGTCCCGGTCCAGGACCTCCAGGTAGTCGATGCCGTTCAGGGGGATGGGGGCATCCCGCAGGACCTGGCCTCGTTTGCGGTTGGTGCAGTAATATCGCGTGCCCATGGGATGGTCCTAGACCTCCTGGCTGAACTGGGCTACGGCCCGCTGTTGGTTGCGCCGGATGCGGTACTGGACGGTGACATGCAGGGTGGATTCCTGGCTCTCCACGTTCACCGCCTCCACCTGGATCACGTCGCCCAGCCACTGCTGCAGCGCGCCCTGGATGGTGAACTCCGTGGCCGCGGCCAGCTCCGGGCTGTTGGGCGCGAAGACCAGCTGCATGATGCCCGTGCCGAAGTCAGGCCGGTTCACCCGCTCGCCCGGAGAAGTGAAGAGCACCTGCTCGATCATCTGGCGGATGTGCTCCTCGTCCGTGGCGGTGGCGGTGCGGCCTCGGCCGTCGATCTGGAAGGGAAAACGGATGTTCATGGTGGGTCCTCGGACTACTGAACTGGAAGATCCTAAACTGGGTTCGGGATGACTGGTGACAGGAGATTTGAGAGCCATCCTGGGCGGAGCAAGCACCGCCCCTACCGACTGGTCACCTTGTCCATGCCGGTTCCACCTCCGGGCCTCCCAGTCTCCTGGTCTGCCTCACGTGCCCCGCACCCGCACCTGGGTGACCAGCACGTTCAAGGGCACGCCGTTGGGCACGGTGATGGCCTGGCTGTCCTGGAGCAGGACGGGCTCTCCACTGGCCCGAACCCGCACCGCGGCGGTGACCCAGTTGGCGGTCACGCAGGGGACCGGACTCCCACTGACGTTGAAGGGACAGCCGGCCACGGTGTAGGGTCCGCTCAGGGTGACGATGGGCTGGCCGCCCACCCGCACCCGAGGGTTGGGGACCGTGGGCTGGGCCTGTCCACCGTGGCTACAGATGACCGTGGCGCCTACATGGAGCAGATAACCGGGCATGGTGATGGCTCCTGAGAGTGCTAGTGGCCGGGTAGCACTGGACGGTAGACGGAAGACAATGGACGGAGGCCGAAGTCTGGCGGTTGGGCTCTGTCAGGACCTCCGGTCATCCGGCCAACACCTCTCCGTGTCTCCTTGTCTCCGTGCCTTCGTGTCTCCTGGTCCGCCACCCATGAAAATTCCCATTCCCTACTCCCCATTCTGCATTCCCTAGACCACCTCCAGCGCGCCGTTGTTGATGGAGACCTGGGGCCCGGTGAGCTTGATGCTGCCCCCCATGCCGTTGTCGATCTCGATGCCCTGGGCGCTGATCTGGATCTTGGCCCCCAGCGCGGTCTCGATGGTGACGCCCCCGGCCCCAGGGATGTCGTTGATGGTGATGGTGGCCGTGTCCGTCTTCAGGACCTTCATCTGCTCGATGGCGGGCGTGGCCGGGGCCTCCCCCAGGCCCCAGAAGCAGCCGCTCCAGATGGGGTAGTCGGGATCGCCCCCCTCGAACTCCACCCAGACATGGGCGCCGTTGGGCGGCAGGGTGAAGAAGCCCACCCCGGGCCCCGCGAAGGGCACGCAGGGCATGGCCCAGCTCAGTTGACCCTCGCCCAGCACCGCGGGCACGCTCACCTGCAGGCGGCCCATCTGCTGGGGATCCACGTTGTTGGTCACGGTGCCGCGATATTTGCCGAAAAACTGGGGCATGGCGGATCCTCTTGGAAAGATGGATGCGTTCGGAAAACTCAAAGAGTAAAGAGCAATGAGTAAAAATCGTTCGCTCGAACAACCCTCAAACTAGTGGAACGAGCTACTGAACCGGAAACAGCTCTCATGGGAAACGTTACTCCTTACTCATTACTCCTTACTCATCGCTCCTTAGTTTTCACGGAACCACCACCGGCGAGATGGCTCCTTGGCCTTCCCGGGTCAGGGTGAAGCGCTGCCGGTACTCGCCCTGCTGGATCACATGGGTGACGCTCTTCACGTAGTAGAAGCCGTCGTAGCTGAGACCCACGCCTCGCAGCCCCACCACTCCCCGAGGCTTGAGCAGGGCCTGGTAGCGGAGGGCGTCCAGCTCGCCGGTGGCCGTGACCACCCGGTCCGTGGAGCGGTCCGTCTCGGCCTGGGCCCGGGCGTAGGCCTGGACGGTGTTGAGCCCGCTCTGGCGGAAGCGCCGGGTGCGCACGTGGGACTGGGCCTGCCAGGCCGGCCTGCTGACCAGGGGGATCCGAGTGCTGGCCCGGGTCTGGACCGGGGTCTCCTGGCCGGTCTGCCGGTCCTGGATCTGGCCCTCCACGAAGGTGGGTTCCAGGCTGTTGTACTGGAAGTTCACATCACCCAGGACGTTGGTGTGGGGCCCCATGTTCACCGAGAGGGCCCGCTGGGGCACACCCAGCCGGGGAGGCGGTCCCCAGTAGGCCATGTTGGTCAGGGGCGCCGGGCCGGGCGTCACGTAAAAGACGTAGGCGAAACGGGCCGCCATCTCCTGGAGATAGTCCAGGTCCGTGGCCTGCTGCACGGGGACGCGCTCCGTGGGCAGGGGAATGTCCACCGAGGGGGGCGGGATGACCGTGGGGATCAGGCCGTAGCGGGCATAGCTGGCGATGATCTTCAGGGCGATGATCGCCTCGGGCTGGGCCGGGTGCTCCACCGACTTCTCCTCCAGGTCCATCATCACGCTCACGTCCTCCCCGGTGACGGTGAGCCGGGACTCGCCTGGCCGCTCCCCTGGGGAGAGCTGCTGGTGGGTGATGATGCCGTCCATGAGCACCTGGGGCACCGCGTTGAAGGTGACCAGGAGCACCACCCGGTTGAAAGGCTGGAGGAGCGGGCTGCTCAGCTCGGCATAGTCCAGCAGATCCAGCTTGCCCCGCCCCACCTTGAAGACCAGCTGGAAGCCGGAGCGCCCCTCGTCGCTGTGGGTGACCTCCACCCGATCCAGGGACTCGCCGAAGCGGACCGGCGCGGGCAGGGGTGCGGTGGGTCCCAGGAGCAGGGTGAGGGTGACGCCGAGCAAGCTCATGGGTTCACCTGTGGGACGGTCACTCGCAGCACGTCACCTGGCTCGGCCACCAGGTCGAAGGGATCCATGGCGTTGTTGGCGTCGCAGATGCGCCAGAACTGCTCCGGATCCCCCAGGATGCGGGCGGCGATCAGGTCCAGGCGGTCCCCCTCGGTGACAGTCACCTCCACCAGCAGGGGCTGGCGCTCGCCCTGGGGCAGGAAGCGCCGACGCACGTAGGTGATGGGCTCTCCGTCCGGCCCAGTGAAGGTGGCCGTCTCCAGGTTGGCGTAGCGGCTGTTGACCTCGAACATGCTTCCTCCTCAGAACAAATTCACGTTGGTCCCGGCGGCGGCCGCCAGGTTGTTCACGCTGCCCACCGTGGCCATGGCCTCCTTCACCACCTGGTGGGCCATGAAGAGGGCAAAGCCAGGATGGGTCACCGGGAAGTCGGTGTAGTTCAGCACCTTCAGGCTCAGGGGCACGGAGGCCCGGATGGGGTTCAGCTTGGGATCGAAGGCCTGCTCCGTGATGGTGAAGCCGGTGATGCGCACGGGCAGCACCCGCTTGATGCCCCAGATGAAGAGGGTGAAAGGGGCCTCCGGCGGCACCATCTCGATGGTCCCCGCGGCCAGCAGCCCGCTGTTCAGGAGCACGTGGCTGCTCTTGGGGTAGAGGAGCATCTCCAGGGCCGAGAGCTGGGGGTAGATGCCCATGCTCCCCGCGATGCCGTCGGCCTTCTCCAACTGGTCCGTGGCGTCGATCTCGATGGTCAGGCTGATGGTCTCCGCGGGCGGGCCCTTCAGGCGCAGGACCTCCGTGGGCGCGCCCCGCTCCTGGGAGAATTCCCCCTGGATCTGGCGCCTCACCTCCTTGGGGTTGTACTGGAAGATGATGACACTGGCCAGGGGATTGGCCAAGTCGAAACCGACGATGGCCCCTTTGAGCAGCTTGGGTGAGCCTGGGAAGGTGGTCATGCTGGGAGCTCTCCTGGTGACTCTAGTGGAACCCGAGGATAGGCGGCAACAGCGCACCCAGGTTCAGGTTGAACATGATTCTGCGGTCCGGCCCGGTCACGTTGAACTGGAAGGTCAGGCCAGGCACCCCAGGAACGGGAATGGTCCGGTTTTCGATCTGGCCCAGGACAAACTGGCGAGCTTCCGGATCGGACAGCACCCCGGCCAGGGCAGCCCCGCCGATCAGGGCCGTCTGGGTCACGAGTAACACCCGTTCCCCTGTAGAGAGCCGCCGCCAGTCCCGCCGCACCCGATCCTCGGCCTGGGTGCGCAGCCGGGTCAAGGCGGTGTTCACCGCGGGGACGGCCAGGATGGCCCGCATTATGTCCCCTGGCTTGCCTGGCCTGGGCGTGGAGGGTCCAGCGCCTCTGT
>WGCB01000681.1 GCA_015494005.1 Caldilineaceae bacterium | reverse complement strand
GACCACTGCTTGATCTGGGCCACAAAGTTGGCGTCCAGCTCCAGGGTCTTCACCACCGCCACGCCCTGGGTCTGGAGCAACCGGAACATCTGCGGCTCGTTCCGGGTGACGAAGAGCCCCAGCTTGCTGGGCGGCCCAGGCGGGAAGGGCGTGGCCCGGGGTGTGGGCGTGGGCTGAGGCTGGGCCACGGCCACGTCCTTGGGCGGCGTGGGGGTCAGCGTGGGCTCGGGCGTGGCCGATGGGATGGGCGTGGCTGTGGCCCCTGGCTGGTTGGAAACCAGGGGCAGGAACTGGTTGTACTGGGTCTGTCCCCAGGGATCCAGGAGAGGCGTCTTGGTGGGCGTGGGGGTCACCTGCGGGGGACGGGTGCAGCCAGCCAGGAAAGCCCCGATCCCCGTGAGCGCCCCGCCCAGGAAACGCCGTCGACTCCACTGCCCGGACCGCCCCAAATGGGACGCCCGGGGGCTCTTCTGGCCTCGTTGCCCTGCCTCCGGAGCCGGCCTGACGTTTCGTTTTCTGCGGAACCATTCGAACATGGCTATACTATATCACCGGGATTTTGCCTGACCCAAATCGTTGCACCGGCCTGAGAAGGGCTGGAAATAGCCCAAAAGCCCAAAAAATCCGCTTGCTTTCTGGGAAGACCTTCTGCTACAATGGGAGCCGTGTCGCTACATTTTTCGTAGCTGCTGGTTTTTGTCGAAGCCACCGTGGAGACCGTCTTTCAGCGGGTAGACGGTTCCCAAGCCAGGAGCATCCAGAGCAAGGACAGGAGAGCGCCATGTCGAAGCACAGAGTTAGCATCGAATACTGCGTGCAGTGAAACTACACCCCTCGCGCCCTCAGTTTGACGGGCGAACTGCTTGAGAAATTCACCCCGGCCATCGAATCCCTGACCTTGATCCCTTCCAGCCAGGGGCGGTTCGAGGTGATGGTGGACGACGAGTTGATCTTCAGCAAGAAGGCCCTGGGCCGCCATGCGGAGCCGGGGGAGATCGTCGAGCTCTTCGAGAAGGCCACAGGCGTGAAGCCCATCCGCCCCCTGCGTTGAACCTTCGTTGACCCCATCCACACTGCATTGCAAAGCCCTCGTCCCAGAAACGCGGACGAGGGCTTTGGTGTTCCAAGCATTCAGGTTTGCTCCTCAATTTGACGGGATCAGAGGCCCGTGGGCAGGTCCACGAACTGGAACTCCAGGTCGAACTTCTCCTGGAGGTGCCGGCCCAGGGCCTGGACCCCCACCGTCTCCGTGGCGTAGTGCCCCCCGTAGAGGACATTGATCCCCTCCTCCAGGGCGTCGTAGTAGTGGGCGTGGCTGGTCTCCCCGGTGATGAAGAGATCGCAGCCCAGACGAGCCGCCTCCGAGATGTGGCTGGCGGCCTGGCCGCTCAGGATGCCCACCCGGCGCACCCGGCTGGGCCCGTAGGCCTGGAGCAGCTTCACTGGCCCCACCTGGGCCTCAAAGCGGGCCACCAGAGTCTCCAGGGAGATGGGCTCCGGGCTCTCGGCCAGGGCAGCCAGGGGCACACCGTGGATCTCCCCCCACCAGTCCACCACCGGCAGCTCCAGGCGTCGGGCCAGCTCCGCGTTGTTCCCCACCTCCCGATGGCCGTCCAAGACCAGATGGGCGGCGTAGAGGTTCAGCTCCGCCTGGAAGAAGCGGCGCACCAGCTCCCCGTAGGCCCCTCGCAGAGGGCGAGGCCCGCCCCAGAAGATGCCATGGTGAACCAGCATCAGGTCCGCGCCCTGGGCCTGGGCCGCATCCACGCAGGGCTGGTGGGCGTCCACGAAGCCCAGGACGCGATGCACCTCGTCCCGGCCCTGGATCTGGAGCCCCTGGGGGCCGTAGTCCTGGATGGAATCGATCTGAAGGTACTCGTCCAGGTAGTGGACCAGCTCGTCTCGTTTCATTCTTCCCCTTCCTTTTCCGCTTCTGGACCCCGACGCAGGAATGTTTTCACCTGGCGGGCGAACTTGCGCCGGGGCAGCAGGACCCGTCGCCCACAGGTCTGGCAGACCAGACCGATGTCTGCGCCCACCCGAACTACTTCCCAATCGGTTCCACCGCAGGGATGGGGCTTGCGCATGCGCACCACATCCCCCACGTAGATCTTGGCGTGGATCTCCATGGCTCGCTCCTTCGGTCAGAACCCGCAGAACTTACTCGTCGGTCCATTATAGCGCGCCAGGACGGCATTCGATAAACCCGAGATCGGGGTGCGAAATGCCCCGATTCCTTGACACAGGGGCCGCCCCGTGCTAGGATGTGAACGAACGTTCATTTTCTTTCGCGCCTGCACCCGCCATCCGGAAGGACCCATCGCCATGACGCCG
>WGCB01000680.1 GCA_015494005.1 Caldilineaceae bacterium | reverse complement strand
GGTATTGCTGTTTGTCATTCGAGCTCTTGTGGTCGGGTTGCGAATAATCGGATGGTTTGCTCACTATAATTTTGTCCTGCTGTTCTGGATTTTCTGCTCGCCTCGCATGGGCACAGTCTACCTGGCAAGAACTCGGGACCGTGCCCTCAATCCGGGTTCCCCCAAGCATCGCCATGCCTTGCAGACTGCAATCCTCACCCTGCTGGTCCATACATTCATTACCCCCTTCCTGCTTGGAATCGCCCTGCTGCTCCTACTGGACCGCCTTCCTTGGCAGGCGGATTTCGGCGCGGTTTCCACGAGAGACTGGGTCAGCAGCCTCTTCATACTGTTTGTGGCCATTGTGATCATCGGCGGGATGTTCGCCTTCGCCGGTGTGATCGAGCAAGCCGAGTTCTTTCCGGTCCTGGTTGTTGCGCCGCTGGTCCTCATCCTTGGAGCGGCAGGCGTGGTGTTTATCTATTTCCTGCTCTCACATCGAGCCGAGGCCGAGAACCGCGATATCCTCTTCTGGTCATTCTTCCTCGCTGTGATGTTCCTGGCCTGGGCCGTGCCAATAGCCATGACCTACAAGGCCATCCGCAGGCCCCCCATCCACATCCGTTTGAGCTGGCTCTGGGAGGGATCGGGGCGCTCGAGGTTCTTCGCTGCCTTTGTTCCCCTCCTTTTCGATATCGACCAGAGGCGTGCCTACGCGAGCATCCACCCCCACCCGAGTTCGGTGGACCTCTCGGACCGCAATTCCCTCTTGCTTCTGTTCCTCCTGGGAGTGTTCCTCTTGCTGGGACTGCTCTGGTGGCTCCTGGCCCGGTTCGTCGTGGTGATGCCCGCATCGGACTTCCCGGACGCGCCTCGCCTGCTCCTGCGCCCCCAGGCCCGCTCCCTGTTCAGGAAGTGGTTCAAACGAGATGCTGAGCGGACGCTGGAAAACCTGGAGACGCTGGTCCACCACACGGACCAGCTGGCCTTGACCGTGGACATCTGCAACGATGGTTTCCCCACCGTGGGTAGGGGTGACCTGGCCAAGCGCCTCTTTTCCATCGGGCGCTGGTCCGGTCTGGACGAGGCGGATTGGCGCTTTCTCATGACCCGCATGGCCGTGCCTCCCTCTTTTGCCCAGCGCTGGCTGTGGCCACCCTGGCTCCAGATCACCTCCGGCAAGTGGTTTGTCAAGGGTCTGGAACAACGTTTCGAAGGCGAGGAGCCCTACCAGAAGGTGGCTATGGCTCTCTTCCAGATGAACCAAGGCAACCCGGAGAAGGTGGCAGACTATCTGCGTGGCGTGCCGGGGAGCAGCGAGATTCGGGAGATGGCCCGCATCCTGTACGAGCTGGCCAAGGCCAGTGACCTGTCCAAGTGCGCGGAGCTGAGCTACCGCAAGCCCCCCAGGCCCCTCTACGAGGAGGAATGGCCGGCCATCGATGCCTTCCTGGAGAGCGCCCGGCGCTACTGGCTCTTGCGCCACACCCCCGACGCGGAGAGAACCGATCTCCTTGTAGATTGGCAGGCAGACGACGCCGACTCGCCCCCGCAGCCATTGGAGGCCATTCTGGAACCGTTGAACGGCGTGAGCACCGATGGCTTCCACCCCTCCGTGCGTGAGCCCATCCAGCAGCTGGCCGAGCTGTGGCAGGAGCGGTTCCAGGGTCGCAGTGAACGGGAGGAGAACTTCCCTGCCTACAAGCGCTGCAAGCGGCAAAGAAACCCCTTCACGCCCCATCGCCCCCTGGCTCCGAGGCACTACGCCATCTACAACGAGAAGCTCAAAGAGGTGGAGCGGGCCTGGACCGCCGGCGCCGAGATCCAGCCTGTGCTCATCCAGGGCGAGCGAGGTATGGGCAAGAGCAGCTTCTTCCGCAAAGCGGCCTCCCGCGTGGACGACAAGGTGACCTTCGCCGTAGCGAACCTGCTCCAACTCCACGACGCCGCCCCGTCCGAGCAGGTTGTTTGCCGGTTCATCATGGAGGCCATCTGCGAACGGATTTCATGGGTGCACCATCGCCGTTCCGGGTTTTGGCAGCCGAACATGAACAGCCTTGCCGCCCTCATCCGCGCCATCGGAGAGCGTCCTCATCATGCTGAGCGACGCGTGGTCCTCGTGCTCGACCACTACGACCAGCTCTGCCACCTGATGGAGGCAGGTGCGCTCCACCCCGACTTCCTGGATCTGTTGGTGTACAGCACCACCCAGACGCCCAACGTGGGCATTGCCTTCATGGGGTCTCGTTCGGCCACCGTCCCTGCTAAGTGCCTATCCGGATCCACTGCGTCCATGGTGCAAGTGGAGGTGGGCCCCATATATCGCCAGGGCCTCGATGCCTACCTTGACGCCCTGCCCCCGGACCTCTTACTGAACTTCACAGAAAGCGCCCGGAGAGCCGTCCACAAGTACACGTGCAGCAATCCCCGTTACATCCAACATCTGGCCTACCAGGTGATGGAGGAATTTAACCACAAAGTGGACAACGGTGAGGAGGTGCGCTGCTACTTCGTCAAAAAAGATATCGATGATGTCATGAACACGATGTTCCCTGACGGATTTCCGCCACTCTGGCGTTGACCCTCCCAAACTGTGGAAACGCCGCTTGCTGCGCCGCCCACAGGCGGGCAGGGCGAGTCCTGCCCCTGCCAGTCTCGCTCGCACTTTGCCCCCAAAGGCCCTCTCCTGGTATATTCCATGCACAGTTCGAGAGGAATACACCCGCACCCACACCCACCCCACGCCCATGACCCAGACCACCCCTATCCCCCGCACCCGAGCCTGGCTCCTGGCCATCCGTCCCAAGACCCTGCCCGCGGCCCTGGCCCCGGTCCTGGTGGGGACGGCCCTGGCCATCGCGGACGGGGCCTTCGCGCCGGGACCCGCGCTGGCCGCGGCCCTGGGCGCGCTCCTGCTCCAGATCGGCTCCAACATCGCCAACGACTACTTCGATCACCTGAAGGGCGTGGACACCCCGGACCGCACCGGCCCCACCCGGGTGGCGGCCAGCGGACTCATCTCCCTCCAGGAGCTGCGCTGGGGCATGGTGGCCGTCTTCGGCCTGGCCGGGCTGGTCGGCCTGTACCTGGTCGCGGTGGGCGGCTGGCCCATCCTGGCCGTGGGCGTGGCCGCCATCCTGGCCGCGGTCCTCTACACCGGAGGCCCCCTGCCCTACGGCTACGTGGGCCTGGGCGACCTCTTCGTCTTCCTCTTCTTCGGCCTGGTCGCGGTGACCGGCGCCTACTACGTCCAGACTGGCAGGGTGACCCTGGGCAGCCTTCTGGCCTCTCTGCCCGTGGGCCTGCTCATCACCGCCATCCTGGTGGTGAACAACCTGCGGGACATCTCAAGCGACCGCCGAGCTGGCAAGCGCACCCTGGCCGTCCTCCTGGGACGCCGAGGCGCTCGGCTGGAGTACCTGCTCCTCCTGGCTGGGGCCTACCTGAGCCCCCTGCTCCTCCTCTTCCTGGACGGCCGCCGTCCCTGGGTGCTCCTGCCCGGACTCACCCTGCCTCTAGCCGTCCGCTGGGCCCGGATGGTCCTGGACGACAAGCAGTACGGCCCGCCCCTGAACCAGGCCCTGGCCGGCACCGCCCAGCTGAGTCTACTCTTCAGCGTGCTGCTGGCGATCGGGTTGATCGTCGGGTAGACGAGATGGTAGGATAGGTAGGAAATGCGTAATGAGTAATGAGTAATGAGTAACGAGTAACCCCGAGAGGCCACCGATTACTCATTACCCCTTACTCATTACTGTTTTTACTCTTTACTCATTACTCTTTACTCATCCCCACCATGCCAGACCACCACGCCCGTCACCACCTCGACACCCTGAAGCGGGCCGCCCTGGCGGCCTTCATCGAGGCGGCCAACGCCATACCCGTAGCCGGCCCCCTGCTGGCCGGGGCCGGGGCCTTCGTCCAGGCACTGGTCCAGGCCAAGAGGGATTTTCCCCACCCGGTCCAGGAGGCCTTCCAGGCCATGACCCAGGACTTCCAGGCCTTCCTGGAGGCCGAGGCCAGGCAGCAGGGCGCGAAGCCCCTGGACCTAGCCGTGCAGGAGGCCCTGGTCCTCCTGGACCGGCACACCCTCTCGCCCCAGGAGCTGGTGGAAGCCGGGCTGGACCCGACCGAGGCCACCCGGCGCACCCTGGCCGCGGGCCAGGAGCTCCTCCGGCCCCTGGAGCGGGCCGTGGAGGATCTGGTGGGCCGCCTGGTGACGGAATACTACCGGGTGCTCCTCAGCCACCAGGGAGCCCTGGAGCACGTGGGGGTGGAGGCCCTGGCCTCGCTCCTGGCGAAGAGCAGCCGCCTGGAGGAGCTCCTGGCCTGGCTGGGGGAGAAGGAGCGGCGCAACGCCCTGGCCCAGGCCCGCTGGCCTGTGCGGCCCTACCGGGAGCGGGAGCTGCACCCCTACATGCTGCGGCCCGAGTACCGCCTGGCGCCCTACATGGGCCAGGCCCACGGACAGGCCCTGGCCGAGCTGGTGGCCTGGGCCCAGGGGCTGGGGGAAGAGGGTGCGCCCCCGGTGGGCCTGCGCCTCTACGTGGGCCCGGGCGGCGCGGGGAAGAGCCGCCTGGCCCTGGAGGCCGGGGAGCGCCTGCGCGAAGACGGCTGGTGGACCACCTTCCTGGGCGATGGGGCGGTGACGGAGGAGGCCGCCCGCTTCTTCCTGGCCCACCC
>WGCB01000679.1 GCA_015494005.1 Caldilineaceae bacterium | reverse complement strand
GGGGCGGTCTGGCCGGTCATGGGACCAGCACCGGTTTCCACTTCCTCCGGGCTGTCTACCAGGTATCCGATGGGCTGGCGTACAGGGATGTCGCTGCCCTCGGGGGCCAGAGGCCCTGAAAGATAGCCGTCTCGGAAGGCCTCCACAGTCATGGTGGCCTTGTCTGTCTCGATCTCGGCGATGGCTTCGCCCTTTTTCACCCTGTCGCCGATCTGCTTGAGCCAGCGGCCCAGGTGACCGACCTGCATGGTGTCGGACAAAACCGGCATCAAAATGGGCTCTTTCATGTGTGCTCTCCTTTGTTACATTCCTACATTGGGCTGGTCAGAGCGGCTGAGCAGCGCTTGTACGGCCTCCACTACCTTGTCAGCGTTAGGGATCGAAGCTGCCTCCAGGGCGCCGTTGTAGGGAGTTGGGAGATCCAAAGCGGCTACCCGGACCACCGGTGCATCCAGGCTAAAGAAGGCTTGTTGGCCGATAGTCGCGGCGATCTCCGCGCCAGCGCCGTGGAAACCACAGTCCTCTTCCACCACCACGGCATGGTGGGTTTTCTCCACGGACGCGAGCACAGTCTTCCAGTCGATGGGCTTCAGACTGCGCAGATCGATGACCTCCGCCTGGATGCCCGCCTGGGCCAGCCGCTGAGCAGCCTCCTGGGCCACCAGGACCATGCGGGAGTAGGCGACGATGGTCACGTCTTTCCCTGGGCGGCGGATCACAGCCCGGTGCAGGGGGATGGGGGAAGGCGTTTCCTTCACCACTCCTTTGGTGAAATACAGGATCTCGTGCTCCAGAAAGAAGACGGGATCGTTGCTGGCGATGGCCTGGCGCAGCTGCCAGTAGGCGTCCTGAGGGGTGGCAGGAACCACGATGCGCAGACCTGGGACGTTCATCACGGTGTGTTCGAGCCGCTGGGAATGTTGAGCAGCCAACTGCTTGGCCACGCCACCGGGCGTGCGCACCACCAGGGGCACTGTGAACTGCCCACCGGACATCAGCGGGATCTTGGCAGCCATGTTGATGATGGCATCCAAAGCCAGCAGAGCAAAATTAACCGTCATGATCTCGACCACGGGACGCATGCCCACCAGGGCCGCTCCGACACCCAGTCCAGTGAAACTGCCCTCGGATATGGGGGTGTCCCGCACTCGCCACTCGCCATACTTGGCGTACAGCCCCTCTGTCACCCGATAGCTGCCACCGTAGAGCCCCACGTCTTCCCCCAGGATGAAGACGGCGTCGTCCAAAGCCATCTCTGTGTCCAGAGCGCGGTTCAGGGCTTGCCAGTAGTAGATGGCGCCCGGATCGGTCTTTTCAGAATTCATATCAGCACCTCCCCTTGGGAACCCACATTCATGTAGGCGAAGGCATCCTCCATGCTCGGTTCAGGGCTCTGGCTGGCGAATGCCACCGCGTCCTCCACCTCCTGCTGCGCGGCGGCCTTCATCCCTGCCAGCTCCTCCTCTGTGGTGTGGCCTTCGTCCAGGCAGAACTGGGAGAAACGGACGATGGGACCCGGTCCGACCTGGGCCAACTCCTCCTCGTTTGGGATGTAGAGGGCCGTGTGCTTTTCGAAACGCTGGATGGGATCGAGCTGCTCGTACTCTTTCAGCTCGACCGGGGGGCGATAGGAGCCTGGGTCCGACATGGAGTGGCCGCGATAGCGGTAGGTCAAGCACTCGATGAGCTGCGGACCGCCGTCACTGTGGATGTTGCGCAAGGCCCGGCGGGTCGCTTCGTAGACCGCCACCACATCCATGCCGTCCACCTGCTCCGCGGGGATGCGATAGCCACAGGCCCGCTTGTAGACGTCCACCACCGCGGAGTGCCGGTGGATCTCCGTGCCGATCTGGTAGCGGTTGTTCTCGCACACGAACAGAACAGGCAGATGCCACAGAGCCGCCATGTTCAGTGATTCGTGGAAGGTGCCCTGGTTCACCGCGCCATCCCCGAAGAAGCAGACCACGGCATCCGGTTCCTGGCGCATGGCGACCGCGTAGGCAGCCCCAATGGCCACAGGATAGGTCTCGCCCACGATGGCATAACCGCCCAGAAAACGGCGCTCCTTGTCAAAGAGGTGCATGGATCCTCCCATGCCTCGGCTGATTCCAGTGTTGCGGCCGAACAGTTCCGCCATCACAGCCCGAGCCGACACGCCCCGCACCAGAGCATGCACATGCTCTCGATAGGTGCTGACAATGTAGTCGTTGGGCTCCGTGGCATGGAGCACCCCCACGGCCACTGCTTCCTCGCCTGGGTAGAGATGCAGGAAGCCGGCAATATTGCCTTTGGTGTATTCTTCCGCGGCCCGGTTCTCGAACTCCCTGGCCCGGATCATGTCGCGTAGAAAAGCTCGCAAAACATCGCGTTCCATCGATCCTCTCCTTCTTCACTTGTGCGCTCCCAGGCCAGCATGGCGGCTGGAATATCGGTTGCCCCAAGCCTGGCAAGGGCAGCGGTGCCGGGCTGAACAGCGACCCGCTACCTTCAGGCTCCGGCATCCACGTCGATCTGTTTGGCCACGGCCTCCATGGCCTGACGCACGGCCTCTGGATCGCCCAGATAGCGGCTCCCCAGGGGCCTGAGGTCATCGTCCAAGTCGTACACCAGCGGGATGCCTGTGGGAATGTTCAGGACCATCACCTCTTCCTTGGAGAGATGATCCAGGTAGGTCACCAGGGCCCGAAGACTGTTGCCGTGGGCCACGATGATGATCCGCTCGCCCTGCTGGATGCGGGGTGCGATAGCGGAATGCCACAAGGGCAGGAAGCGCTCCAGAACATCCTTCAAAGATTCGGTCAGGGGGATCTCGTCGGGAGAGAGGGAGGCATAGCGCCTATCATGGCCGGGCCAGCGGGGATCGTTCCGGGTGAGGGCCGGCGGGCGCACATCGAAGGAGCGCCGCCACAGTTTCACTTGCTCTTCGCCGAATTTTCGAGCCGTCTCCGCCTTGTTCAATCCTTGCAGGGCGCCGTAGTGCCGCTCGTTCAGTCGCCAGTGCCGCTCCACAGGCAGCCACATCTGATCGGTATCGTCCATGACGATCCAGGCGGTGCGGATGGCGCGCTTCAGCACGGAAGTGAAGACTCGATCGAACAAGAAACCCTCTCGCTGCAGGAGTTGGCTAGCCTGGTGGGCCTCCTGGATGCCCTGCTCGGTCAGATCCACATCTGTCCAGCCGGTAAAGCGGTTCTCCAGATTCCATTCGCTCTGGCCGTGGCGTAACAGGACCAGTCTGTGCATCGGGACGCCTCCCTGGGTGGATAGATCGGCAGAGACGGCTTTTTGGCGCCGTCCCTGCCGATAGGGCTTGGCTAGCTTCGGGGCGCTCGGCCCAGCTCCTTCTCGATCTCCAGGACGTGCAGGGTGGTCTTGAGCACGCTGTCCGGGTTCAGGCTCATGGAGTCGATGCCCAGCCGCACCAGGTACTCGGCCATCTCCGGGTAGTCCGACGGGGCCTGGCCGCAGATCCCCGAGTGGCGATGGTTGCGCTTGGCCCCCTCCACGGCGATCTGGAGCATCTTCAGCACCCCCGGATCCCGCTCGTCGTAGTCGAAGGCCACCAGCTCCGAGTCCCGGTCCACGCCCAGGGTGAGCTGGGTCAGGTCGTTGGAGCCGATGGAGAAGCCGTCGAAGATCTTGGCGAAGTCGTCGATGAGGATCACGTTGTTGGGGATCTCGCACATGACGTAGATCTCCAGGCCGTTCTCCCCTCGCTTCAGGCCGTGCTTCTCCATGACCTGGAGCACCCGCTCCCCCTCGTCCACCCGGCGGCAGAAGGGGATCATGAGCCGCACGTTGGTCAGCCCCATCACCTCCCGGACCCGTTTCATGGCCGCGCACTCCAGCGCGAAGCCCTCCTCGTAGGCAGGATGGGCGTAGCGGGCCGCACCCCGGAAGCCCAGCATGGGGTTGTCCTCCTCAGGCTCGAAGTCCCGCCCGCCGATGAGGCTGGCGTACTCGTTGGTCTTGAAGTCGGACATGCGCACGATGACCGGCTTGGGGTAGAAGGCCGCGGCGATGGTGCCCACGCCCTCGGAGAGCTTCTCCACGAAGAAGTCCCCGCCGCTGGGATAGTGCTTGATCAGCTGCTGGATCTGGGCCCGCTCCTGGGGATCGCTCACCTTCTCCGGGTGGAGCAGGGCCATGGGATGGGCCTTGATGTACTCGTTGATGATGAACTCCATCCGGGCCAGGCCCACGCCGTCGTTGGGGATGAAGCTGGTCTGGAAGGCGATGTCCGGGTTGCCGATGTTGATCATGATGTGGGTCTGGGGCCGCTCCAGGTTGCTCAGGTCCGTGCGCCGCACCTCGAAGGGGATCTCCCCCTCGTAGACCTTGCCGATCTCCCCTTCCGCGCAGGAGACGGTCACCGGCGTGCCGGTCTGGATGATCTCCGTGGCTCCCTCCGCCCCCACGATGGCCGGGATGCCCAGCTCCCGGGCCACGATGGCCGCGTGGCAGGTGCGGCCGCCCCGGTTGGTGACGATGGCCGCCGCGGTCTTCATCACCGGCTCCCAGTCCGGGGTGGTGGTGTCCGCCACCAGCACCTCCCCGGGCTTGAACTCGGGCAGGTGGGCCACGCTGGGGATCACGTGGGCCACGCCGGTGGCGATCTTGGTGCCCACGGCCCGGCCCGTCACCAGGACCTTGCCCGTGCCTTTGAGGATGTACTCCTCCAGGATGGCCCCCTTCTTCTGGGAGGCCACGGTCTCCGGGCGGGCCTGGATCATGTAGAGCTTGCCGTCGATGCCGTCCTTGGCCCACTCCATGTCCATGGGCATCTCGTGGCCGGCCTTCTGGCTGTAGTGCTCCTCCACCTTGATGGCGTAGTCGGCCAGGGTCAGCACCTCGTCATCGCTGATGCAGAAGCGCTCCCGCTCCTCCGGCGGGGTGGGCACGTTGCGCACCGGCTCCCGGGTGCCCCCCTCCGCGTAGACCATCTTCATCTGCTTCTCGCCCAGGTGACGGCGCAGCACGGCCCGGTAGCCCTGCTTGAAGGTGGGCTTGTGCACGTAGAACTCGTCCGGGTCCACCGCGCCCTGGACCACGTTCTCGCCCAGGCCGTAGGCGCCGGTGATGAACACCACGTCCCGGAAGCCGGTCTCCGTGTCCAGGGAGAACATGACGCCGCTGGCGGCCAGGTCCGAGCGCACCATCTTCTGCACACCCACGGAGAGGGCCACCTTGAAGTGGTCGAAGCCCTTGTCGATGCGGTAGTGGATGGCCCGGTCCGTGAAGAGGCTGGCGAAGCAGCGCTTCACCGCGTCCAAGAGCATGGCATCGCCTCGGATGTTCAGGTAGGTGTCCTGCTGGCCGGCGAAACTGGCCGTGGGCAGGTCCTCCGCGGTGGCGGAGCTGCGTACGGCCACGCTCAACTTGGGGCCGTACTCCTCCTGGAGCTGGTGGTAGGCGTCCAGGATCTCCTGGCGCAGGTCCTCGGGGAAGGGGGCGCTGTAGATGATCTCCCGGGCCTGCTTGCCTCGGCGGGCCAGGTCCTGCACGTCGTCCGGATCCAGGTTGTCCAGCACCTGGTGCAGCTTCTCCCAGGCTCCCGCCTGGGTCAGCACGTAGCGGTAGGCCTCCGCGGTGATGGCGAAGCCGTGGGGCACCAGGACGCCCTTGGGCATGAGCTCCCGGTACATCTCGCCCAGGGATGCGTTCTTGCCGCCCACCAGGGGCACGTCCTCGATGCCGATCTCCTCGAAAAAGCGAATGTACTTGCGTTTCTGTGGCATATCCAACCTCCTTGTCAGACAATTCTGTGCTGTCGGAACCGTGTGTCCGAGCTGTGTCCGCACTCCAAATGGCTGTGCTGTCGAAAAGCAGGGCCGGCGCCCGCTTCACGTCAGCCAGCGAAGGGTGATCTGTGCCATCAAAGCCGGCAGTTGCTCTGGATCGAAGAGCTCTGTGCCTGGCTGCTGCACCGTGCCCGCGCCACAGGCCAGCCCCAGGCGCAGGGCCTCCTCCGGGGATTGACCCTGGGCCAGGGCCGCCACCAGCCCGCCCACCATGGAATCCCCCGCGCCCACCGTGGAGACCACCGGGATCGGCGGGATGGCGCCGTGGAGGACGCCCTCCGGCCCGGCCAGGATGGCCCCCTCCTTACCCAGGGAGACGCAGACGTACTCCACGCCCTGCTGGCGCACCTCCTGGGCCGCCTGGGCCACCGCGTCCAGGTCCGGCAGGGAGCGGCCCAGGGTCTGCTCCAGCTCCCAGCGGTTGGGCTTGATGAAGAAGGGGCGGTGCGGGATGACCTGGCGCAGATAGTCGGCGCTGGCGTCCACCACTGCCCGGGCCCCCTGTTCCCGCAGGCGGCCGATGAGGGAGGCATAGTAGTCCGCGGGGACGCCCTGGGGCAGGGAGCCGGTGAGCACGGCCAGTCCACCGGCGCAGGCGGCCAGGAGGGCCCGGGTGATCTCCGCCAGGGGCTCCTCCGGCACGTAGGGGCCGATGCCGCTGACCTCGAACTGCTGCCGGGGCTCCTCCTGGACGATGGTGCTGTTGATGCGGGTCTCCCCGTCCACCCAGACGCAGTAGGGGGCATCCACGTGCTTGCTGATCATGCGGAAGAAGAGCTGGCCGATCTCCCCGGCCAGGATGGCGAAGCAGTGAGCGGGCACGTGCAGGCGGCGCAGGGCTCGGGAGACGTTGACCCCGTTGCCGCCTGGATCGAAGCGGGCCGCATGGGCGTGGGCCTTCTGCTCTGGCACCAGCTGCTTCACCCGGTAGGAGACGTCCACGGCCGGGTTCAAGGTGAGGGTGGCCACGGGGGCTACTTTCGTGGTTTTGGCGGTCGGTGTTTGAGCGCTCGTTGACTTGTCAGTCATGAGATACTGCCCTCCATGGGGTTCAGCTTTCCAGCGCCGGTGTCGTTCTCACGCGGCCTGCGGGGATCGGAATCGCCAGCGCAGCCATTTCAGCGTTTCCACAATCAGGAAGATGGGGACGGCTACCAAGAACATCAGGCCCCAGTCGCTCCATCCCAGAGGCACCGTGTGCAGGGCCCGCTGCAGGAAGGGCACATAGACGGCGGCAGCCTGTAGGCTCACGGTGAAGGCCCAGGCCGCAAGCACCCATGGATTGGACAGATACCCGATCACGTTCATGGGCTCGCGCAGCGCTCGGAAGTTGAACACGTTCATCTTCTCCAGCAGGATGATGCCCGTGAAGGCCACGGTCTGGGCCACGATCACCGCGTTGGCTCGGCCGGAAGAGAGATAATGATGGAAGAGCCACAGGGCGCCGCCTCCGATGTAGCTGCCCAGGAACAGGATCATGATCAGCGCAAAACGGTCCAGAATGGGCTCGTCCGGCGGTCGGGGTGGGCGCTGCATCACGTCCTTCTCTGCTGGCTCCACGCCCAGAGCCACCGCTGTCAAGCCATCTGTGACCAGGTTCATCCACAGGATCTGCACGGGCAACAGAATGAGGGGGCCGCCCAACAGGATGTTGACAAAGATGGCGATGATCTCGCCGGTGTTGGACGAGAGGAGATAGCGCACGAATTTCTGGATGTTGTCGTACTGGCGGCGGCCTTCCTCCACTGCGCCGATGATGGAAGCGAAGTTGTCGTCGGTCAAGATGATGTCGGCTGCCCCCTTGGCCACATCAGTGCCTCGGAGCCCCATGGCGATGCCGATGTCGGCCTTCTTCAGCGCAGGCGCATCGTTGACGCCGTCCCCTGTCATGGCCACCACGTCCCCGGCGGCTTGAAGCAAGGTGACGATGCGGAGCTTGTGCTCCGGCGCGGTGCGGGCGAAGAGCACGTCGTCCATCAAGGCGGTGCGCAAGGTGTCATCGTCCATCTGGTTCAGGTCGTCGCCTGTGATGGCCCGGCTGGCACGCAAGCCAACCCGTCGGGCGATGGCCAGGGCCGTGGCCGGTGCATCACCGGTGATCATGATCACCCGGATGCCGGCACTGTGCGCCAGCTTGATCGCATTTGGCACCTCTGGCCGAGGGGGATCGATGATGCCCACGATCCCGAGCAGCGTCAGGTCGCGCTCTACCTCGTTCTCGTCCAGGCGGATGTTTTCAGGCAGGCGTCGCCGGGCCAGGGCCAAGGTGCGCAGGCCCCGTTCTGCCATGGCCTGGTAGGCGGCATTGGCGGCCTCTCGATCCGCGTCTGTCATCTCCCGTTCTTGAGTGCCATCCAGGATACGGGTGCAGCGGGCCAGGATGACCTCCGGAGCCCCTTTCACATGGGCGATCATGCCTTCGGGAAGGTGCTCGATGACGGTCATTCGCTTGCGCCGGGAGTTGAACGAGAACTCGCTGATGGTGTGGCTCGGATCCTCGGGAGAGAGCCAGGCTTTGTACGCGGCCACCACCAGGGCGGCCTCTGTGGGGTCCCCAACCGCGTGCCAGCCTTGTTCGTCCTTGTAGACGCGCGCATGGTTACAGCGCAGCCCGGTCTCCAGCAAGGCCAGCAGGTCCGGGCGCTTGTGATAGTCGATCTTCTTGCCCTTCACCTCGAAATGGCCGGCTGGATCGTAGCCCACACCGGTGACATCCACCTCGCCGGCCGGCAGCCAGATGTGTTGGACCGTCATCTCGTTCTGTGTGAGAGTGCCTGTCTTGTCCGTGCAGATCACGGACGCGGATCCCAGGGCCTCCGCTGCCTGCAAGCGGCGCAACAGGACCCGGCGACGCACCATGGCCCGGATCCCCAGGGCCAGGGTGATGGTCACCACAGCTGGCAAGCCTTCCGGCACCACAGCCACGGCCAAGGAGACACCGGTCAGGAACATCTCCAGGAGGGGTTTGCCCACCAGCCAGCCCGCCGCTGCCACAAAGACCGAGATGACGATGGAAAAGATGCCCAACTGCTTGCCCAACACGGCGAGCTTTTTCTGCAGGGGCGTTGTTTCTTCGCTGATGCTCTGGGTGAGATGGGCAATGCGCCCAAACTCTGTGGCCATGCCCGTGGCCACCACCACACCCCGGGCTCGCCCATTGGTGACCGCGGTGCCCATCCAGACCATGGAGCTGCGTTCGGCCAAGGGCGTGTCCGGATCCACCGGTTGCACCCCTTTGCTCACGGGGACCGACTCGCCTGTCAGCACGGATTCGTCGACCTTCAGGTTCAGAGCTTCTACCAGCCGCAGATCTGCGGGCACTCGATTGCCGATCTCCAGCAGCACGATGTCCCCAGGAACCAGGTTTCGGGCGTCGATGACCCGTTCCTGGCCGTCGCGCACCACGTTGCACTGGGGAGCCAGCATCCGCTGCAGCGCTTCGACAGCCTTTTCCGCCTTCCACTCCTGAACGAATCCCAGCACACCGTTGAGCACCACGATGGCCATGATGGTGATGGCGTCAGCTGTCTGCCCGATGGCCAGGGAAATGACGGCAGCGATGATCAGGATGAAGATGAGCACGTCCACAAACTGGCGTGCCAGCACCACGTACCAGGGGACAGCGCCGGTGGTCTCCAATGCGTTGGGGCCGTACTGCCGCAGGCGGCGCTCCGCCTCTTCGCTGCTGAGCCCGCGTTGTGGATCTGTACGCAGCTGCTCGATCACCGTCTGCACGTCCAGAGCATGCCAGGCGGGGGCCTGGGGGGTCTTTCCCTGGTCGTTTTGGGGAGTCTTGTCGGCAGGCGCCAGCGTCTTGCGTTCTTTCTGTCTGACACTCATGCTTCTTCCTCCAAGTTCAGCGGGGCGATCACCACTGGGACCTTGGCCAAGGAAATCACCTGGGATGTGGTGTTGCCGGTGTGGATGCGTTCCACGGTGCTTCGGTGCCGATGGCCCAGCACGATCAGGGACACGTCCTGTTCCGCAGCGTAGCCCAGGATCGCGTTGGCCGGATCGCCCTGGCGGAGGATCACCGCATCGACGGGGAGGCCTGCCAGGTTCTCCTCCACCCAGCGATGGAGGCGCTGCTCTGCCTCCGCGGGGCTCTCCACTTCCACGGGGGGCATCACGTACAGGACGTGCAGAGGCTGGTTGCATCGCTCCGCAAGCCAGGCTGCATAGCGGGCCAGGGCCGTGGAGCCTGGCCCCAGATCCACACAGAGAAGAATGGGTTTGCGCTCAAGCTGCACGGGACACCTCCTGTGGTGTGGTGGATGCGGGCACCCTCAGCTGCGAACTCCAGGACCGGACCAGGACGGTGAAAACCAGGGGGACAATGATCGTGGACAGGGAGGAAGCCGCCACCAGCGCAGTGAACAGATCCACCTGGATGATCTTGGCGTCGAACAGCAGCTGGGCCACGATGATCTCTGTGGTAAGACGGGCGTTGAGACCGATGCCGATGGTCCAGGCTTCCCGGAGAGAGAGCTTTTTCATCGGCACCATGATCAGAACGCCAAGGAGTTTCCCCACGAAGGCGGCCAAGAACAGGACGATGGCGAGCTCAGGGGCTTTGAGGATGCTCCCCAGATCGACGTTCAGGCCCACCCAGAAGAAGAAAGCCAGCCCCAGAAAGCCGTAGCTGATGGCCTGGATCGTCCGTGTAGCGCTGTCTCCCACAGCGCCGCTTTCCTGGAAAGCGGGCCGCATCAGCATGCCGGCGGTGATGGCGCCCACCACCATGCCCAGGCTGGCGTACTCCGCGAAGCCACCAAAGCCAAAAAGGACAACCACTGCCAGCATGATCAGGTTGCGAGGACGGCGAGGCAACCAGCGGGTCAGGGGCTTCAGGATCCAGCGATGGCTGATCCAGGCCACGACGAGGAAAGCCACCAGGCCAACCAGGACGTCCGTGACGTCTCCAGCCAGGCTGGCCCTCCCCCCACTTCGTTCAGCGATCCAGACCGAAACCAGGGCGACCAGGAAGACCTCGATCACGTCGTCCAACACCCCAGCCCCGACGATGAACTCGCCTACTCGGGTACGGATCAGTTGGAACTCGTCCAAAATGGGCACGATCACGGCCTCGGCCGTGGGCATCCGCGTGATGCCGATCACGAAAGAGAGCATCCAACCATACCCCATAGCCAGCATTGCTCCCACACCCATTAGAAAAGCCATGGCCGTGTTCAAACCTGTGCACCAGACGATGTCCCGGCTGAGTGCACGCATCTCTTTCAGATCGATCTGTAGCCCGATAAAGAAGAGAAGGAAGAGCACGCCGAGCTGGGATAGAAAGCTCAGGGATCCGCTGATATCCGGAGAGAGCAGGCGCGCTCCCAGGGGCGTGTAGTGCGCTGCCATGGCAACGAATAGGGCGCTGAGGATGCCCGGAATGCGAAAATGCTCCAGGACACCGGCCAGGATGTAGG
>WGCB01000678.1 GCA_015494005.1 Caldilineaceae bacterium | reverse complement strand
CCCTGGACGGCGCGGCCCTGGACACGGTGGAGGAGGCCCGCAGCGGGGACATCCGCCGGCCCTACGCCCTGCGCCCTCCCCTGGACACGCCCCGCACCTACCAGCCCGGCGAGCGCCTGCACTTCCACATGGTCCTCTTCGGGCGCACCCTGGCCTTCCTGCCCTACCTGCTGCTCACGGTGCAGGGGATGGGCGAGGAGGCCGGCGTGGGGCTGCGGAACCCCCACACCCGGCGGCGGGGACGCTTCGTCCTGGAGAGTGTGCAGGCGGAAAACCCCTTCACCGGCCAGGAGCAGGTGGTGCTGGCCCCCGGGGAGCGCCTGGTGCAGCCACCGGCCATCCCGGTGACGGACGCCCAGATCCGCCAGGCCGCCCAGGCCATGCTGGCCCGGCTCCCAGCCCAGGGGGACCGGCTGACCCTGCGCTTCCGCACGCCTGTGCGCCTGCCCCAGCGCAAGCAGCTCCTGCGCCGGCCCGAGCCCTTCCCCCTGATCAAACACGTGGTGCGTCGGGTTCTGGACCTGGCCGCCCAGCACGGGGAAGGCCGACCAGACGTGATGCTGAGGCAGGATGTCTACCCCTTCGCGGACCAGGTGCGCCTGGTGGAGGACCGGACCCGCTGGTGGGACGTGGAGGGCTACTCGGGCCGGCTGGGGCGGCGGCAGAAGCTGGGTGGCCTGGTGGGCAGGGCCACCTACCAGGCCGAGGAGTGGGCGCCCCTGCTCCCCTGGCTGCTCTGGGGCTCGGTGACCCAGGTGGGCAAGAACATCGTGAAGGGCGCGGGATGGTACGAACTGGAGGGAGTATGGCCATTATCCAACACCTGATCGTGGACGAGTTCGGCAGCTTCATCGCCAAGAAGAGCGGCCGGCTGCGGGTGACCTGCAAGGGGGAGAAGCGGGTGGAGGCGCCCCTGATGCACCTGGAGACGGTGCTGGTGACCGGCCGGGGCGTGAGCCTGAGCAGCGATGTGGTGGCCGCCTGCGCAGAGCAGGGCATCCCCATCCACTTCCTGAGCAGCCGAGGCCATCCGGTGGCCAGCCTCTACGCCGCGGGGCTGACGGGCACCATCGAGACCCGGCGAGCCCAGCTGGCGGCCCGGCAGGACGGGCGCGGGCTGCATCTGGCCAAGCGCTGGGCCGAGGCCAAGATCCGCAACCAGGCCAACCTGCTCAAGTACATGAGCAAGAACCGGCGGGAGAAGCAGCCAGCACTCTACCAGGAGGTGCGGCTCCTGGCCACGGAGGTCCTGGATCACCTGGCGGAGCTGGAGGGGATCCAGGGAGAGACGGTGGACGCCTGCCGGGGACAGATCCTCTCGGTGGAGGGGCGGGCGGCCCAGAAGTATTGGGCCGGGGTGGGCAAGCTGCTGCTGGCCGACCTGAACTGGCCGGGACGACGCACCCAGGGGGCCACGGATCCTCTGAACGCGGCCCTGAACTACGGCTACGGCATCCTCTACACCCAGGTGGAGCGGGCCCTGCTCCTGGCCGGGCTGGACCCGTACGCCGGCTTCCTGCACGTGGACCGGCCAGGCAAGCCCAGCCTGGTCTTCGACCTGGTGGAGGAGTTTCGCCAGTCGGTGGTGGATCGGACGGTGATCGCCATCGTGAATCGGGGCACGGAGCTGACCCTGGACGAACGTTCCCGCCTGACGGAGGAGAGCCGGCGAGGGCTGGCCAAGAAGGTGCTGGCCCGGCTGGAGGCGGTGGAGGAGTACCAGGGCAAGCGCCATCCGTTGCGGGCCATCATCCAGATGCAGGCTCGCCGGATGGCCGCCTACCTACGGGGCGAGCGGGAGGAGTACGGGGCTTACCTGCTGGCCTGGTGACCGGACAGTAGGGGCGGCGCTTGCTCTGCCCGCATACCGGACAGGGCAAGCCCTGTCCCTACGGCTCGCCCGCACCTCACCCCTCCCCCGGCTCGCGGTGCTCGCCGTCTCCTTCCCTCTCCACGTGTGGAGAGGGAAGGGAAATAGCGGGATTGGCGAATGGAGGGCCAGAAACCATGCGTTGCCTGTTGATCTACGACATCCCGGATGACCGCATCCGCACGAAGGTGGCGGATTTCTGCCTGGACTACGGCCTGGACCGGATCCAGTAC
>WGCB01000677.1 GCA_015494005.1 Caldilineaceae bacterium | reverse complement strand
CCCTTCCGCAACCTGGGCCAGGCGGCCGGCCCCGTGCAGGTCTTCATGGCTGGGGAGCTCTCCACCGCCCGCACCTTCGGTCGGGTCACCTACCCGGCCATGAAGGAGCAGGACTTCCGGGACCAGATCCTGCTGCTCCTGTCGCCGGAGAGCCTGGCCTACCTGCGGGGCACGCCCCGGGGCGGCGTCCTGGTGGTGGCGGACGATCCGGCGGTCCTGCAGCGGCAGGTCACCCTCTCCTCCCTGGACCCCACGGAGCCCCTCTTCGGCACGGGCCGGGCATCGGACCAGGACGCGCCGGTCCTCTGGATCCGCCGGGAATTGGCGGACCAGCTCCTGGCTCCCCTGGGCCAGAGCGTGGCCCGTCTGCGCCGCTTCCAGACGGAGCTGAACTTGGACGCCATCGCCACCCTGGACCTGGGAGTGACCGGGGCGATGGCCGTGGAGGGGACGATCCGGGACGGGGTGCCCGCGCGTCACGTGGCCGGCTATCTGCCTGGGACCGCGGGGGCCATCCCCGGTGGCGGCCAGGCCCTGGACCAGGAGATGGTCCTGGTGGTGGCCCAGCTGGACCAGCCGCCGCCCAGCCCGGACGGCGTGTTCGTCCCCGGCGCGGGGGAGGCCGGGGGCGTGGCGGTGATGCTGGAAGCCATCCGCACCCTGCAGGAGAGCGGCTACCAGCCCTACCGCACCCTGCTCTTCGTGGCCTTCAGCGGGGAGGGGCTGGAGGGTGGCCAGTTCCAGGGGGAGCCCCAGGCGGCCCAGTTCCTGAAGGGCAAGTACGGCTTTTCCGATGCCTTCGACGTGGTGGCGGTGATCCGGCTCCAGGGGCAAGGCCTGGGGGACGGGGAACGGCTCATGCTGGCCGCAGGGGGCAACCAGCGCCTGGCTCAGCTCTTCCAGCGGGCCGCCCGGCACATGGACACGTCCACGGCCCGGGCCCAGGAGCCGGTGGACATCAGCGTGGTCTTCGACGAAGGCAGCCCCTTCGACAGCGGCCAGGAGGCCCCGGAGATCCGACTCTTCTGGGAAGGGTGGCCCTCCCTGGCCCGCACCCCGGAGGACACCCCCGACAGGCTCTCGGCCCGGAAGCTGCAGCAGGCTGGCCGGGTCCTGGCCGAGGCGTTGATGGTCCTGGGCCGGGAGACCGACTACTGATCCCCGGGCCTCTCGATCCTGAATTGACAGACCTGGCCTCTCGGCATAAAATTAGCGGGAACTTCCCCCACCGTGTGCAGAAGAGTATGTCGGCGCTTTCCCCTTCGCGCTCCCCTCTCCAGGCTTCGCCTGCTATCTTCCCAAGGCTTCCAAGGACATCAGAATGGGTGTAGGACTTCGCAAACTTTTCTCCGTGGACCGGCTCATCGACGTGCTGCTTCCCAGCATCGCTGTCTTGGCCGCCATGCTCATCGGCGCGCTGGTGCTCATGGCCCTCAAGGTGAATCCCTTGGAGGCCTACCAGGCACTGGTCAAGGGCGCGCTGGGCAACGTGAACGGCATCACCCAGACGCTGACCAAAGCCACGCCGCTCCTGCTGGTGGGGCTGGGCATCTGCATCGCCTTCCGCGGTGGGGTCATCAACATCGGCGGCGAGGGGCAGATCATCATGGGGGCCATCAGCGCCACCGCGGTGGCCCTGGCCCTGCCGAACGTGCCCGGCTGGCTGCTGGTGCCCCTGCTCATGGTGACGGGCGCGCTGGCCGGCGCCATCTGGGGCGGCATCCCGGGCCTGCTCAAGGCCAAGGTGGGGGTGAACGAGATCCTCTCCACGGTGATGATGAACCAGATCGCCTTCCAGGGCATGAACTACCTGCTCCGAGGCCCCATGTTGGATCCGGCCCAGATCGCCGCGGGGACGAACATCCCCCAGAGCGCGGCCCTGCCTCCCCAGGCCTGGCTGCCCCGGCTGGTGCCCCGCTCCCTGCTCCACGCGGGGGCCATCTTCGCCCTGGTCCTGGCCGTGGTCACCTACTTCCTCCTCTGGCGCACCACCATCGGCTATCGCATCCGGGCCGTGGGGCTGAACCCCCACGCCTCCCGCTACGCCGGCATCCCTGTGTCGCGCTACGTGGTCCTCTCCTTGACCTTGAGCGGGGCCTTCGCTGGCCTGGCCGGCGCGGTGGAGGTGACGGGCATTCATCACCGCATGATCGAGGGGCTTTCCGGCGGCTACGGCTTCAGCGGCATCGTGGCGGCCCTCTTCGGCAAGCTGCATCCCCTGGGCGCCATTCCGGCCTCCGTGCTCTTTGGCGCCCTGCTGGTGGGCGCGGACAAGATGCAGCGCACGGTCCAGGTGCCCAGCGCCCTGATCATCGCCCTGCAGGGGCTGGTGGTCCTCTTCGTGGTGGCCAGTGACATCTACATCCGCCGCCGCAGCCGCCGCCGGGTGGACACCGGCGGGGACGCCATGCCCGAGCCGGTGGCGCCTGATGTGCCACCCCCAGCTGCCCCCGCGGTGGAGGAGGTGGTCGGATGATCCAGGATCTCCTCACCCTCTCCGTGCTGGTGGGCATCGCCCACAGCGGTGTGCGTCTGGCCACGCCCTACCTCTTCGCCGCCCTGGGAGAGACCTTCGCCCAGCGCTCCGGCGTCCTGAACCTGGGCGTGGACGGCATCATGCTCATGGGGGCCTTCTCCGCCTTCTACGTGGTCTTCAACGGGGGGAACGTCTGGCTGGGGGTGCTGGCGGCCATCCTGGTG
>WGCB01000676.1 GCA_015494005.1 Caldilineaceae bacterium | reverse complement strand
GATGGGCCGGGTCCTCCTCGATCTTCTTGCGCAGGTAGGTGATGTAGAGGCGCAGGAGGTGGTTGTCGTTCACGTATTCATGGCCCCAGACCTTGGTCAGCAGCACTTCGTGGGGAACCACCCAGCCGGCGTTCTGGATCAGGTGGTAGAGGAGGCGGTACTCCGTGGGGCGCAGGCTGAGCCGCTTGCCGTTCACGATCACATCCCGGCGCTGGAGATCCACCTGGAGGCGGTCGTCGATCTTGATGATCTGGTCCTCTGGCCGGTTGCTGGTGTTCTCGAAACGGCGCAGCACGGCCCGGATGCGGCTGGAGAGCTCCCGGGGGCTGAAGGGCTTGGTCACGTAGTCGTCCGCCCCCAGGTCCAGCCCTCGGATGCGGTCGTCCTCGTCCGAGCGCACGGTGAGCATGATCACCGGCACATCGCTGATCTCCCGGATGCGCTTCAGGGTCTCGAAGCCGTCCAGCCCGGGCATCTCCACGTCCAGGAGCACCAGATCCGGCTGGTAGTCCCGGACCTTCTCCAGGGCCTGGATTCCGTTGTTGGCCTCCAGCGTCTGGTAGCCTTCCAGATCCAGGTTCATCTTGATGAAGCGCACCATGCGCGGCTCATCGTCCACCACGAGGATCTTTTTGTGGTTGTTTGTCATGGCTTGCCGCCCTGTCCTCTCGCCCCTGGCTGTCCGAAGCCAGCCGGGTGCCCCCTGGGGGATTCGACTCAACTTATGTTAAATCTCGATCCCAATTGTACTTCAAAACCGGGCTCGGCTCAATTTCTAGCTAGGACGGCTTACCCCTGGCGACTGGTGCCGGAGTTGGGTTTCTTGGGCGTGCCGTAGGGCGATGGGATGTACTGGACGGAGGGCCGTTGCTGGTGGGGCTGGGGGTAGAGGGCCATGAGCTCGTAGACCTCTTTGGGCATGTCGGTGGAGACCGGGAAGCCCAGCTTGCGGGCCTCGTCCACCATGATGGGGTAGTCGTGGGTCCATGTGCCCGTGGCCATGATCCGGGCCGTCTCCTTGGCCTTCTCCGGGTCCATCTTGTCGGAAAGGATCTCCTCCACCGTGGCCACCACCTGGCTGATGGCTTTGCGGGAGAGATCGGCCATGATCAAGGTCTGGTCATCGATCTTGTCGATGGGCTTCTCCTCCACCACCTTGAGGATGCTGGCTGCCGCACTCTGTCCCAGCTGGGGATCCACCGGCCCCAGGACCGCGTTGTCGTCCATGACGATCTCGTCCGCGGCCATGGAGATGAGGGTGCCACCGGACATGGCATAGTGGGGCACGAAGACCGTCACCTTGGCTGGGTGTTTCTTCAGGGCCATGGCGATCTGCTCCGCGGCCAGGACCAGCCCGCCGGGCGTGTGGAGGATGAAGTCGATGGGCACGTTGTCGTCCGTGAGCTTGATGGCCCGGAGCACCTGTTCGCTGTCCTGGATGTCGATGTAGCGGGCGAAGGGGATGCCCAGGAAGCTGAGGGCTTCCTGCCGGTGGATCATGGCGATGACCCGGCTGTTGCGCTTCTTCTCCAGCTCGCGCATTTTGTTCAGCCGTTGGGCCACCAGGATCCGCTGCTGGATGACCGGTTGCAGGGATGACAGGATGATGAGCAGCCAGATGAGCGAGATGATGTCCATGGATTCCTCCGTCCTGAATGGTGGTTGGTGGTTTGTCGGTTGGTTCTGCATGTCGTCCGCAGGTCAAAGCGGAACGATCGGGATCAGACAGCTCGGTACTCGTCCGGCCACCAGCGTTCCTCGGGTTGGCGGAAGACCCAGACCAAGATCACGCCGGCCACGAATCCACCCACGTGGGCCCACCAGGCCACGCCCCCGGCGCTCTGCAGGGTGTCCGCGCTGAGGGAGAAGAGGCCGTTGAAGAGCTGGGAGAGGAACCAGATGCCCAGGTAGATGATGGAAGGGATGCGAACGATCTCCACCCAGAAGAAAAAGATGGGGATCAGAGTGTAGACATTGGCCGTGGGGAACATGACCAGGTAGGCCCCCAGGACACCGGAGATGGCGCCGCTGGCTCCCACGGTGGGCACGGTGCTGGTGGAATTGGCCGCATAGTGGACCAGGGCCGCGGCCACGCCACAGATCAAGTAGAAGAGGAGGTAGCGCAGGTGTCCCATGCGATCCTCCACGTTGTCCCCGAAGATCCAAAGGGCAAGCATGTTGCTCACCAGGTGCCAGGTGCCGCCGTGTAGGAACATGCTGGTGAAGATGGGGATCCAGGCGCCCAGGCCGGCTCCAGGGGAGAAACGAGCTGGCACGAAGGCGATCTGCTGGATCACCGACTCCAGTTGGGGGCCCAGGCTCACTTCCCAGGCAAAGACCAGCACGTTCAGGGCGATGAGGAGGTAGTTGACATAGGGTGTCCGGCGACCGGGCACGTCGTCGTACAGCGGTATCATGGATGGCTCCTGATAGGCTGGTAGGGGTGGGTTGGTGAAGTGGGGATGGGCCCAGTATAGCACGTTCGATTTTCGGTGCCAAGTCCTAACGGAATGCAAGTGTTGTGCTAACGTGGTTCTGACATTAGGGAGGTATCGTGTCTTTTGCGTCTGAATTTCCCTGAGGGTTTTGGCCATTTTTGGAACAAAGCGGGCTTGGCTGGCGTCGTAGTTGGTGGCGATAGAGGGGCCTGAGTGCGGCGGGCCTGCCCGGTCAGGGATTCCGTTGCCGGCGTTTTCCGGTGCTGGATTTTGTTGGAAAAACGGGGTGCTTGGATTTGACAGGGCGGGGGAAGCTGTGTAGACT
>WGCB01000675.1 GCA_015494005.1 Caldilineaceae bacterium | reverse complement strand
ATCCTATGCAGTGGATTTTTTCACCGCCTCCACCCGTACTTCAAACGCCCGCTTCCGCCGGGAATTTGGATGGACGCCTCGCTTCCCGAGCTTCAGAGAAGGAATCGATCAGATCGTGACAAGTTGGAGGGCGCAATGAGCTCTTCTGCAAAACCCGAACGGCACACCATGCTCCGTAGCCTGACCCTGGCAATGACAGCGACGGTGTTGGCCCACACCGCCGTGGTGTTCTCACATGCATGGGCGCACCAGACGCTTGCCATCAACATGTCATGGCTTCAGAACGCCTTCATCGGATCGGTCATCATAGCGGCCCCGATTGTTGCGGGAGTGCTTGTGTGGACACCGTACCGCCGCGCCGGAGCCCTCATCCTCGCCGTCTCCATGTTCGGGGCATTGGTTTTCGGGGCCTACTACCATTTTCTCGATCCAGGCATCGATCACGTCTCCAGCGTGCGGACAGATGGCTGGGGAGCCCTTTTCCGTCTGAGCGCTGTCCTGCTGGCTCTCCTGGAAGGATGGGGAAGTATGGTAGGCTGGTGGGGTTTCCATCTCATTTCCCGGGCTAGAGTCCAAGCCTGAAAAGTCTCCAATCTCAGGTTCTCAGATCTCCCTCTTGACACCTTTCCCATCTCGGGATATAATTTTAGCAGACTGGTCTGCATTGCAAACTGGTCTGCGCAACCGGAAAACACCCGCGTTCCGATGGGCTGTCCGTCTACGGGAGGGAAACCATGACCACAGGCAAGGATGTGGAGCGTCAGTTAGACCAGGCCCGACGGCGGGCCTTCCGCCACTGGTACGAGGACGGCATCAGTGAGATGGTGATAGGAGCCTACTTCCTGGTGCTGAGCCTCTTTCCTCTGGCCGCGGAGAAAGCTGGGCCCGATTCGTGGCTGGCTCGGGTTGAGGACATGGTCATGGTCCTCTATGTGCTCGCTGGGGCGTTCCTGGTGCGCTGGCTGGTGCAGCGGGGCAAGGAGCAGATCACCTACGTCCGCAGCGGCTACGTGCGCTTCCCTGGGCCGACCCAAAAGCGCTGGATCCGCTTTGCCGCCATTGCCCTACTGGCCGCAGCTCTTGCCGCAGTGATCGTCTTCGCCCAGGTGTCCTGGAGCTCGGTTTTCTACGTGGCCCTGCAGAGTCTGATCTTCTTCAGCGTTTTCCTCTACCTGGGAGTCCAGGCTAGGTTGGTCCGCTTCTACGTGGTCGCGGTGGCTGGCGGACTCCTGCCCTGGATCGGCCAGTTCCTGGGGCTGGAGTCGCCTCTGCGGAACACCTTCGTCTACGGGGGCGTGGGCGCGCTGCTGCTGATCAGCGGCCTGTGGGCCTTCCTGCACTTTGTACGTCGCCCGCCCCTGGACGTGGAGGGAGGGTCCCATGCCTGAGCAGGAGAGCCGATCTCAGGCCATCCAGGGGATCACCCAGGTGGATCGTCTGCTCCACGAGCCGGCCCGGCTCCTGATCGTGGCCACCCTCTACCCCCTGGAGGAGGCGGACTTCCTCTACCTCCTCCGGGAGACCGGCCTGACCAAGGGCAACCTCTCCTCCCACCTTTCCAAGCTGGAGAAAGCTGGCTACGTGGCCATCGAAAAGACCTTCCGGGGGAAGATCCCCCTGACCATCATCCGGCTCACCGAGGAGGGCCGGCAAGCTTTCGACACCTACCGGGAGCAGCTGCGCCAGATCGCCGCCGGGTTGCCCGATAGGGACTAGGGCGGGCCGACCGGATGGGATGTTGGGCGGCAGGGGTTGACGACCCGATGCCGCCTTCTTGCCCCAATCTCCAGTCACCGCCCGGCCCAAATCGCCACGCACCCAGTCTCCCATGGTGACCTCTCCCCACCCCGATCCGCCAACCCCCGTCCGGCCCATGCGGACAGAAAAAACGCGATTCTCCAAACCACCAAAATATGGTATAGTGTTCCTAGAAAGGCAAAGGAAGCTGGTCGTTGGGCGGCTCTCCGGCCTCGACGATCCCGCCCCCTGGCGATGGCCCCATGCCCGAAACGATCCAGCCCGAAGGAAGGGAGAATCCATGTCCATCTACGTTCTGTTGACCCGTTTGACCCCGGATGCCATCGTGGAGCCCCAGGAGCTGGAGAAGCTGGCCGCGCAGGTGAAGAAACAGGTGGCTGCCACCTGCCCCGGCGTGAAGTGGGTGGCCAACTACGCACTCCTGGGCCCCTACGACTACCTGGACATCTTCGAAGCACCGGACAACGAGACCGCAGCCAAGGTGGCGGTGACGGTCCGCACCCTGGGCCAGGCCACCACGGAAGTCTGGACGGCCACCCCGTGGCAGCAGTTCAAGACGGTGTTGGCCGAGCTGAGCGGCCAGGTGGTCCCCGCGGAGTCGGTGGACGGCGGGGTCGCGGATGAAGTGGACGAGGCGGTGGCCGAGTCCTTCCCTGCCAGCGATCCCCCTGCCTGGTAACGCCCAATCCAGAACTGCGTTGCGGGTCGCCCCCTTTCCCTCGCCCCGGGGCCCGGCTGCGCATCCCGATGGCCGTCCGCTGCGACGGCCATTTCGTGTTCAACCCGATCACCCCCCGAACCAGGCCCAGAAGGACGTGCCCCCATGCGCATTGCTCTCATCAGCGACGTGTACAAGCCCGTGATCAACGGAGTGGTGAACCACGTCAGTCTGTTGAAGCGCTATTTCGAACAGTGGGGAGAACAGGTTTGGCTCTTCGTCCCAGGCAGCCACGACGAGCCGGTAGACGAGCCCAACGTGATCCGCATCCCGGGCATCCCCATCGCGGACACGGGCTACCACTTGAGCTTCACGGTGGACCAGCGCAGCCGGGAGCTGCTCAAGCAGATGGAGGTGATCCACGTGCATCACCCCTTCGTCAGCGGCAGCATCGGCCTGAGCTTCTCCATGCGCTACCAGATCCCCCTGATCTTCACCAACCACACCCGCTACGATCTCTACGTGCAGCAGTACCTGCCCCGCTTGCCCGAGGCCATCTCCGAGACGGTGCTTCAGACCTACTTCCAGATGTTCAGCCAGCGCTGCGCGGCCATCATCGCCCCCAGCCCCAGCATCGCCCAGGTGATGCAGAAGTGGGGAGTCCAGGGCAAGGTGCGGGTGATCCCCAACGGCATCGAGCTGGACCAGTTCATGGAGCCCCAGGTGCGCTTTCGCCGGGAGGAGCTGGGCATCCCCTCGGATGCGGTGGTGGGGATCTACGTGGGGCGGATGAGTGGGGAGAAGAACGTGGCCAGGCTCATCCGGGTCTTCGGAGTGCTGGCCCAGGAGGAGCCCCGAGGCCACCTGCTGCTGGTGGGGGGCGGCCCCAAGCTGGAGGAATACCGCACCCTGGCCCAGGAGCTGGGAGTCCAGGAGCGGATCACCTTCACCGGCCCGGTCCCCTACGAAGAGACGCCGGGCTACTACCACCTGGCCGACTTTTTCGTCTCGGCCAGCGTCACGGAGGTCCATCCCCTGACCTTCATCGAGGCCGCGGCCAGTGGGCTGCCCTCCGTGGGCATCGCCTCCCCTGGGGTGGTGGACATGATCCAGGACGGGGAGACGGGCTTCATCGCCCAGGACAACGACCTGAGCTTTGGCCTGGGCATCCTGAAACTGCTGCGCATCCGGGAGCTGCGCCGTCTCATGGGGCGCCGGGCCCGGGAGTTCAGCCGCCAGTTCTCGGCCCACAACAACGCTCGCCAGGTGCTCCGGGTCTACCAGGAGGTGGTGGGCGAGTGAGGGCGGGGCCTGGGCCGAGCAACCCAGGTTTCCGAAATCTCAAACCAGATTGCGAAGTTGCCCTTTTTCCTGTATCATGGATAGTGCGCTTATCCGCCTTTCTGCGCGTCGACGTCCTTTTCCCTGGCCTGGAAGGCTGCTAGCACTCGTCGTCATGTCCGTCTCATCCATTTTATCCACAATTATCCGCTTCATTTTCGCACTCATGGGAGGATCCTCGCATGCGTTGGGAACCCCTATTTCGGCTGTTGGGGATGTTGGTGTTCGGTGCTCTCGGCTGGGAGATCAGCCGGATGATGACCGGGGTGGAACGGCTGGAGCAGATGACCCTGGAGTCGGCCAAGCTGATGGTGCCCGTCACCCTGGTGAGCGTCCTCCTGGGCGCGCTCCTCACCCCCTGGATCACCCTCAAGCCAGCCCGGGCCGCCCGCTCCAACCTGCGCCAGGTGCCGGTGGCCCAGCTCCTGGCCGGGACCATCGGCCTGGCCATGGGGCTGATCATCGCCGCCCTGCTGGCCTATCCCCTCTCCCTGCTGCCTGATCCCTTCGGCACCATCCTGCCCTTCGTGGGGGTCATCGTCTTCGCCTACCTGGGCGTTACGGTGATGGTCCTGCGCCAGCGAGAGATCTTCTCCTTCTTCCGCTTTCCCCGCTCCCAGGAGGAGGAAGAGGCCCCCAAGGACGCCGGCAAGGACAACGGCCTGCTGCCCCAGGAAGGCCCCCTCATGCTCCTGGACACCAGCGTGATCATCGACGGCCGCATCGCGGACGTGGCCGAGACGGGCTTCCTCTGGGCGGTGCTGGCCGTGCCCCGCTTCGTCCTCAACGAGCTCCAGTACATCGCCGACTCCCCGGACGTGCTGCGGCGCAACCGGGGTCGCCGGGGCCTGGAGATGCTGGACCGGCTCCAGAACAACCCCAACGTGGAGATCATCTTCATCGACAAGGATCCCAAGGACGCCAAGCAGGTGGACGACAAGCTCATCAGCCTGGGGCTGGAGCTGGGCGCGGCGGTGGTGACCAACGACTACAACCTGAACCGGGTGGCTCGGCTCCAGGGCGTGCAGGTGTTGAACATCAACGAGCTGGCCAACGCGGTGAAGTCAGTAGTCCTGCCTGGAGAGGAGATGCAGATCAAGGTGATCCAGGAGGGCAAGGAGGTCAACCAGGGGGTGGGCTACCTGGACGACGGCACCATGGTGGTCATCGAGAACGGCCGCCGCTACCTGGGCCAGGAGATCACCGTGCAGGTAACCAAGGTGCTGCAGACCAACGCTGGCCGGCTGATCTTCGCGGCCCCGGCCCAGCCGGTCAAGGAGTCCCGCCAGCGAGTTTCCAGCAAGTGATCCTCGCTGCCACCGCCGCCCAGGAGCCGCCGTCCATGGTTCCTGGGCTTTTTCATTGGCCTGGACGCCCTGCCGGAAAAGGCATCCCCCTCGGTCTGGCTGTTTTTGCATCCCGTTTCGGTGGATGCGATAATAGAGGTCGTTTCGCCGTCCTGGCCCTGGCTGGGACGACTCACAGCAGAGCACACCACAGGATGCACAGAGCATGGGCCTGAAAATCTACAACACGCTGACCCGCAAAAAGGAAGAGTTCGTCCCCCTGGAAGAGGGCAAGGTGCGCATGTACGTCTGCGGGCCCACGGTCTACGCGGACGCCCACATCGGCCACGCCATGAGCGCCATCATCTTCGACATGGTGCGCCGCTACCTCCAGTTCCTGGGCTACCAGGTCCACTACGTGACCAACTTCACCGACGTGGACGACAAGATCATCCGCCGGGCCCAGGAGCTGGGCCAGGACCCCATCGAGCTGGCCCAATACTACGCGGACAAGTACCTCCAGCACCTGGCCGAGCTGAACGTCCTCCCCGCGGACGAGTACCCCCGGGTGACCAGCGAGATCCCCCACATCATCGAGTTCATCCAAGGGCTTATCGACAAGGGCTACGCCTACGTGGTGGACGGGGACGTCTACTTCCGGGTGACCAAGGACCCGGACTACGGCAAGCTGAGCGGTCGCAGCCTGGAGGAGGCCATCAGCGGCACCCGCATCGAAGAGGATCCCCGCAAGGAGCACCCCGGAGACTTCGCCCTCTGGAAGGCGGCCAAGCCCGGTGAGCCGGCCTGGGACAGCCCTTGGGGGCCCGGACGCCCGGGCTGGCACATCGAGTGCTCCACCATGTGCATCCATCACCTGGGGGAGACCATCGACATCCACGGAGGCGGGAACGACCTGATCTTCCCCCACCACGAGAACGAGATCGCCCAGAGCGAATCCCTGACCGGCAAGCCCTTCGCCCGCTACTGGATGCACCACGGCATGATGCAGCTGGGCGGGGAGAAGATGAGCAAATCCCTGGGTAACCTGGTCACCATCGACGAGTACCTGAAGCACCACTCCCCGGACGCCCTGCGCCTGCTCATCTTCTCTGGCCACTACCGCAAGCCGGTGGTCTACACCGAGGAAGCCATCCAGGCGGCGGAGCGGAGCGTGGCCCGACTGCGAGGCGCCCTGCGCCCCCCCACCGGGGACAAAACCGTGGGCGACGAGGCGGACGCGCTGCGGGTGGCCACGGAGAACGCCCGGGAGGCCTTCATCCAGGCCATGGACGACGACTTCAACACCAGCAGCGCCCTGGCCGCCCTCTTCGAGCTGGCTCGCGCCATCAACACGGCCCGCACCCAGGGCGTCTCCGGCCCCTTCTTCGAGGCGGCCCAGCGCACCCTCAAGGAGCTGGCCGGGGTCCTGGGGCTGACGTTGGAGGGGCGCAAGGGCGAGGAGGAGGCTGGGCAGCTGGCGGCCAAGCCCTTCATCGACCTGCTGGTGGAGGTGCGCCAGGAGCTGCGCAAGCGCAAGCTCTGGGACCTGGCCGACACCATCCGGAACCGGCTGAAGGAGCTCTCCATCAGCCTGGAGGACACGCCGGAGGGCACGGTCTGGCGCTTCGAGGACGAGGCATGAGCGAGCTGCTCACCGGTCGTCGCCCGGTGCTGGAGGCCCTGCGAGCCAACCGTCGCCACTTCTTCCGTCTCTGGCTGGAGGGGGAAGAGGGCGAGCCGGTCAGCGGCATCCTGGCGGAGATCCTGGCCGCGGCGGAGGAGCGGAAGATCCCCGTGCGCCGGATCAAGGGCGGCCTCTTCGACCGCCTGCGCCGGGAGGGGCAGAACGCCCAGGGGGTGGCCCTGGAGGTGGGCGGCTATCCCTACATGGGGCTGGACGAGATCCTGCGCCGTTCGCGCAAGCGGGGCGAGCCCCCGTTGCTCCTGCTCCTGGACCAGCTCCAGGATCCCCAGAACCTGGGCACCCTCTTCCGCACCGCGGAGGCCATGGCCGTCCACGGGGTGATCCTGCCGGAGCGCCGCTCGGCGCGCATCACCCCCGCGGTGAGCCGGGCCAGCGCCGGCGCAGTGGAGCACCTGGCCGTGGCCC
>WGCB01000674.1 GCA_015494005.1 Caldilineaceae bacterium | reverse complement strand
TGCGTTCATGGCCTACCCCGTAGCGGCGCCTGAGGGACGCCTGCCGAGTGAGGAGCTTTGTTCCGGCTTTCGAGTCCGTGCTATCATGCCCGGAACCTGGAGCAAAGTCGGTGATGGACGTCTGTGCTTGGGAAATGGGAGGATGCTCGATGCAACAAGGATGGATCCAACAACGAGAAGCCACCGCTCCAGCCCTCGCCTCCCCGGTCCACGGGGCAGTGGATGCTGAGGAGCTAGCGGCCCTGGGCCTGGATCCCACCCAGGTGACCGTTTTCTCTGCCAGCGTGAACCCCTACGGCCCGCCTCCGAGGATCCTCCAGGCGGTGCGCCAAGCCGTCACCGAGCAGAACCTGGCCCGCTACCCGGATCCCGAGTGCCGGGAGCTGCGCCAGGCCCTGGCCCGGCACCACGGACTGGACCCAACGTGGATCTGGGTGGGCAACGGCAGCGCGGAGCTCATCTGGCTGCTGGCCCGGGCTCTGGGAGCGGCTCGCCAGGCCGCGGTCCTGGCCCCCACCTTCAGCGAGTACGCCAACGGGCTGCTGGCCGCGGACGCCACCCTGCTGCCGGTGAGCCTGCCCGGCTGGCGATGGACTTCGGCCGGCCACTTCGCCCCCGAGGAGGACGACTTGGCCCCGGTCCAGGAAGCCCTGGCCCAGGCGAAACCGGAACTGGTCTTCCTCTGCAACCCCAACAACCCCACGGGCCGCCTCCTCACACCCCAGGAGGTCCAGGCCCTGCAGCGGGCCGCGCCGGACGCGTTCTGGGTGGTGGACGAGGCCTTCATGCCCTTCGTGGCCCAGCCCTGGACCGCGGCCGAGTGGCTCCCCACGGGGAACTGGGCGGTGCTCCGCTCCTTGACCAAGGACTTCGGCCTGAGCGGCCTGCGCCTGGGCTACCTGCTGGCCCCGCCGTCGGTGATCCAGGCCATCCGGGCCCTCCAGCCACCCTGGACGGTCAACCGGCTGGCCCAGGTGGCTGGCCTGGCCGCCCTGGAGGAGCTGGCCTGGCGAGAGGCCTCCCTGGCCCGCCTACGAACGGACGGGCAGGTCTTCCGCTCTGTCCTGGAGGAGGCGGGTCTCTGCCCCTGGCCCACAGACGTCAATTTCTTCCTCCTGCCTATGGACGATCCGGCTCGGGTCCGGCTGGCCCTGCTGCGCCAGGGGCTCCTGGTCCGGGACGCCACCTCCTTCGGCCTGGCCGGCTTCCTGCGCCTCTCCGTGCGCCGCCCGGCCGAGAACCAGCGGCTGGTCCAGGCTCTGGGCCAGTTGCTCCTCAATCGCCCTGGGTGATCGCCAGGGCCTCCTGTCGAGATGCCCCGGAGCCCGTCCCCTCCCTCACTGGCTTCACCCACACCCGCACATCGTAGAAGGTGCCGGCCGCGCCCATGTCCGCCTCGGTCTGGGCGGTGACCTGGTTGACGTTGCGGCCGTCCGGGCTGAACTTGCGCCACCAGATGGTGGGGGCCAGCACCACCCCCGGTGTGATGTCCTCCGTCACCCGGGCGGTGAGGAGGACCTGGCCCCGCCGGTTGCCCACGCTGACCGGGCTGCCGTCCTCGATCCCCCGGGCAGCCGCGTCCTCCGGGTGGATCCAGAGCCGGGGCTCCTTCTCCCGCCGCCGGAAGCGCTCCAGGTTGGCGAAGGTGGTGTTCAAGAAGGAGTGAGCCGGGGGCGAGATGAGGAGCAGATCCTCCTGGGCGGACGACTCGCGCCAGTGGCCTGGGGGCGTCCAGGTGGGCAGGGGATCGTAGCCGTCATCGGCCATGCGCTGGCTGAAGAACTCGCACTTGCCGCTGGGCGTGGGGAAGCCCCCCTCCGCGAAGGGGCGGAAGGGCTGGGGCAGGTTGAGCCGGACGAACCCCTGCTCCAGCAGCGCCTCCCAGCGGACGGTGGCGAAGTCCGGGTGGCGCTGGCTGGCCACGAACTCCTGGAGGATGCTCACGTCGTCCTGGCGGAAGGCGGGGTCGTCGAAGCCCAGGGCTCGGGCCAGCCGCCGGAAGATCTCGCTGTTGGGCAGGCTCTGGCCCAGGGGGGCGATGGCCGGGCGGTTCAGGGCCAGGAAGTAGTGGCCGTAGGGCTTGAGGATGTCCCAGTGCTCCAGCTGGGTGGTGGCCGGCAGCAGGTAGTCCGCGTAGTCCGCGGTGTCCGTCTGGAAGTGCTCCAGCACCACGGTGAACAGGTCCTCCCGGGCCAGGCCGGCCGTCACCGCGGACTGGTCCGGGGCCACCGCGGCCGGGTTGCTGTTGTAGACGATCAGGGCCTTGACCGGTGGTCCCGCCTCCTCCGGGCCGGGGATGGGGTCCACCGGCCGGGGATGGTAGAGGGCGCGGGCGCGCCGAGCTGGGTCCAGGCTCAGGGCGTCGCCCAGGCGGATCATGTTGATGGTGCGGGGCGGATGGTCCAGGCCGCTCCGCTGGAGCAGCTCTGGCCGGTGGAGGGTGCGGAAGTCCAGGTGGCGGAAGCCGCCGCTGGTGCTGAGCTGGATGCCCCCGCCGTAGCGACGCCAGGCCCCCACCAGGGCCGGCAGGCAGGCGATGTTGCGCACGGCCATGCCCCCGCCCTGGTGCCGCTGGATGCCGTAGTTGATGCGGATGGCCGCGGGCTGGGTGGTGGCGTACTCCCGGGCCAGCTGGGCGATGCGGGCAGGCGGGATGCCGGTGATGGTCGCGGCTCGCTGGGGCGTCCACTCGGCCACCCGCTCCGCCAGCTGAGGGAAGCCCAGGGTGTAGTGGGCCACGTACTCCTGGTCCTGGAGCCCCTCCTGGATGATCACATGCATCATGGCCAGGGCCAGCGCGCCGTCCGTGCCTGGGCGAATGGGGATCCACTCGTCCGCGGCCCGGGCAGTGCGGGTGCGGGCCGGGTCGATGACGATGACCCGAGCGCCCTGGCAGCGGGCCTCCTGGACGAAGGGCCAGAGGTGCATGTTGCTGGTCAGGGTGTTGCTGCCCCAGATGAGGATGAGCCGGGCGTGGGCGAAGGACTCTGTCTCCTGGCCGATGGCCGCGCCCAGGCTGTAGAGGTAGCCTTCGAAGCCGGCCTCGGAGCAGATGGTCCGGGCCAGGCGGCTGGCGCCCAGGCGGTTGAAGAAGCGGCTGGCCATCCCCTCCCCCTGGAGCAGGCCCATGGTCCCCGCGTAGGAGAAGGGCAGGATGGCCTCCGGACCCCACTCCTGGGCCACCTGCTGGAGCCTCTGGGCGATCTCCTGGATGGCCTGCCCCCAGGAGATGGGTGCGAACTGGCCGCTGCCCTTGGGGCCCACCCGTTTCAGGGGCTGGGTCAGGCGATCCGGATGGTAGGTGCGCTCCAGGTAGCGGTCCACCTTGCCACAGAGGCGCCCCCGGGTCACCGGGTGGTCCGGGTGGCCCCAGATGCCCACGGCCTGGCCGGTGGACTGGTCCACGGCCACTTGCCAGGCGCAGGTGTCCGGGCAGTCGTGGGGGCAGACGCCGTTGACGATGCGGATCTGCGGGTCGGAGTGGTAGCGCTCTCGGTGGGTCATGGTTTCTCCTCCTGGATGGATACGGGGCAAGTATAGCAGAGGGGTTTCTCCGCTGACAAGGCGCGAGGGAAAGGCCGGGGTGGCTGGCAAGTGGTTTGGACGAGAGGGGGAGGGCACGCTGCCGGGGGCGCGACTGGCGCCCCTTTGTGCAACCTGCACAACGTACTCGCTGGAAACGTTGGTCAGGTTGTCCCTGGATGGAGAGCCGCTTCTCCGCTATCCTACGGGTAGTGTGTGAATGAATTCACGAGCCCTGCCTGCGGAGGGGAGAAACGCTCAAGCCAAAGCAGGAGCAGGAAAGCTTCGGTTTCCTGTCAAACCGAAGCTGAACCTGTTGCCGGAAATCAACACGAGATGGCCGGTAGGGCCAACCACCACCAACAGGAAAGGAACGCACCCATGCACCTCAACTGCAAGACTGCTGACGATGTTCGCGCGGCCATCAAGGATCTGGGCATCCAGATCGTGGACGTGAAGTTCACCGACCTCTTCGGCCAGTGGCACCACTTCTCCATGCCCTTCGAGGAGTTCGATCCCGAGGATGAGCTGGGCTTCGACGGCTCCTCCATCCGGGGCTTCCAGAGCATCGAGAACAGCGACATGGTCCTGCGGGTGGACCCCACCACGGCCATGCTGGACACGGTCTGCGCCATGCCCACCCTCAGCCTGATCTGCGACGTCTACGAGCCCCTCACCGGCGAGGCCTACAGCCGAGATCCCCGGCGGGTGGCCCGGGCCGCGGAGGAGCATCTGAAGTCCCTGGGCATCGCTGACACCATCTACGTGGGCCCAGAGGCGGAGTTCTTCGTCTTCGACGCCGTCTCCTACGAGTCCAGCCGGAACAGCGCCGGCTACTACGTGGACAGCGACGAGGCTCCTTGGAACTCCGGCGAGATGGGCCTGGGCCACAAGATCGGTTGGAAGGGCGGCTACTTCCCCGTATCCCCCTACGACACCCTCCAGGATCTGCGCTCCGAGATGGTGCGGACCATGATGGCCGCCGGCATCGACATCGAGGTGCACCACCACGAAGTGGCCACTGCCGGCCAGTGTGAGATCGACATGAAGTTCAAGCCCCTGCTCCAGATGGCGGACCAGGTGCAGCTCTACAAGTACATCGTCAAGAATGTGGCCAAGCGCCACGGCAAGACGGTCACCTTCATGCCCAAGCCGCTCTTCGAGGACAACGGTTCGGGCATGCACACCCACCAGAGCCTGTGGAAAGGGGACGAACCCCTCTTCGCCGGGGACGCCTACGCGGGGCTGAGCCAGATGGCCCTCTGGTACATCGGCGGCATCCTCAAGCACATCAACTCCCTGCTGGCCTTCTCCGCTCCGTTGACCAACTCCTACCGGCGGCTGGTGCCCGGCTACGAGGCCCCGGTGGTCATCGCCTACTCGGCCCGGAACCGCTCCGCGGCGGTGCGCATCCCCATGTACAGCCAGTCGCCCAAGGCCAAGCGCATTGAGTTCCGCTGCCCGGACCCCGGCGCCAACCCCTACCTGGCCTTCGCCGCCATGCTCATGGCGGGGCTGGACGGCATCAAGAACCAGATCGATCCCGGCCCGGCCGCGGAGATGGATCTGTTCGAGGAGGAGAACATCGCCAAGGTGGAGCAGGTGAAGGGCTCCCTGGGCGAGGTCCTGGACGCGCTGGAGGAGGACCACGACTACCTGCTGGAGGGCGGGGTCTTCACGCCGGACCTGATCCAGGCCTACATCGAGTACAAGCGCCTGAACGAGGTGGACGCGGTGCGCCTGCGCCCCCACCCCCAGGAGTTTGTCATGTACTACGGCATTTAGGACGGCATTTCGGGCGGCATCTAGGCCAGCACCCAAACCGACCTGAGTGGGGCGCTGGCCCGGAGCCACGGGCCGTGCCCCCAATGCATCCCCAGGACGAGACGCGGCAGATCCCGCGTCTCGTCCTGTCTCTGGTGGACGGGCCTCTGGTGGCTGGCGTCGCCAGGCCTGAGGCGCGTTTGCCGTTCCGAGAAAAGGCTTTCCTGGGCTCTGTGGTATCATGGGACCGAACCACACCGAGGAGGAGTCGCCACCCATGATCCAGGCCATCACGTTCGATTTCTGGGACACCATCGCCGTCGATGATTCTGACGAGAAAAAGCGAGCCGCGCTGGGGCTCCCCAGCAAGGCGGAGGCCCGCCAGCAGCTCTTCGTGGACAAGGTCACCAGCGACCATCCCCACATCCGTCCGGAGCAGGCCGTGGAGGCCTTCCAGTACGCGAACCAGCGCTTCCGGGAGCAGTGGCACAAGGAGCATCGCACTCCCGGCCTGGCCGCCCGCATCTACGATGCCTACCGCTATCTGGACCTGGCCCCAGGCCCCGGGGAGTACGTCCGTTTCGTCCAGCAAGTGGACGACCTGATCCGGGCCATCGAGACCATGGAGGTGCGCATCCCGCCGGACCTGGCCCCGGGCATCCAGGAGACCCTGGCCATCCTGGCCCAGGAGTATCGCCTGGGCATCATCTCCGACACCATCCACACCACGGGCCAGGGGCTGCGGGGGCTGCTGAACCGTTACGGCCTTCTGGGGCACTTCGACTATTTCATCTTTTCCGACGAGGTGCGGGCGGCCAAACCCGACGCCACCGTCTTCCGCCAGGCCGCCCTGGGGCTGGGCGTGGCTCCGTCCCAGCTGCTCCACGTGGGGGACCGGGAGAGCAACGACGTGGCCGGCCCCAGGGCCATGGGCATGTGGGCCATCCTCTACACCGGCGTGGTGGATCGGGGCAGCCAGCGGAGCCAGGCGGACGCCATCTGCACCCATCACCGCCAGCTGCCGGCCCTGGTGCAGAGGCTGAGCGTCCACGGCCGGACCCGGGGGCAGCTGCGGAGCGTCCCGGGCGTCTGAAACCCGGCTCGACGGCTGCCCCGCTTCGCTCGGAGCGTCCTTGCCCCGCCGACACCCCGTACCCTGCCATGCTCGCCATCTTCCAGCAGATCGCCCGCCAGTTCGAAGCCTGCTTCCCGGCCCGGCTCGCCGGTCCCCGCACTGTGGGGCGAGAGGCGGAGTACCCGGTGGTCACCGAAGACGGCCAGGCCGGGGACGGGCGACGGGTCTTCCAGGCCCTGATGGCTGCGAACGAGCTCCGACCCACCCCGGACAGCGGCAACCCCGGGCTGATCGTGCGTCTGGACGGCCCGGACTACAGCTACACCCTGGAGGTCGGGCTGGGGACCATCGAGGTGAACACCGGCCCTTGCCAGGATCTCCTCCGGCTCCGGGAGCAGCACGAGCAGGCGGTCCAGCGGCTGCGGGAAGCCTGCCAGGGGCTGGGCTATCGGCTCCTGGGCTACGGGATCCAGCCTCGCACGCCCCCCAGCCAGGCCCTGATGACGCCCAAGCAGCGCTACCAGGTCCTCCACCAGGCCATGGGGGACAGCTGGCTCTGGTACACCGTCACCGCCAGCGACCAGCTCCAGGTGGACATCGCCCAGCCGGAGCTGGTGCGCATGATCAACTACGGCAATCTGATCACTCCGGTGATCATCGCCCTGTGCGCCAACTCGCCGGTCTACGCGGGGCAGGAGAGCGGCCTCTGCAGCGCCCGGGAGGGGCGCATGTTGGACATCTACCCGGAGGAGCAGCGCCACGGCATGGTCCGACGCCCCTTCCGGGACATGACCGACTACGTGGCCACCATGTCCCAGGCCCGCTGTTTCGTGCGGCGGGAGGGGACGCTGTACCGGGTCTACAACCGGCCCTTCACCGAGTACCTGGCCGAGCACGGCCCGGATTTCGACGCCTTCCTCCTCCACGAGCACTACATCTGGAACAGCGCCCGGGCCCGGACCGCCTACGGCACCCTGGAGCTGCGCTCCGCCTGCCAGCAGCCCTGGGACGGGCACATGGCCGCTGCCGCCCTCTACCTGGGCCTGGTGGAGGCGGCGGAGCCGGTGGAGCGCTACCTGGAGGCCCTCTTCGGGGAGGCACTCTGGCCCCGGATGCAGGCCTACCACCGCCAGGCCATCGCGAGGGGGCTGGCCGGACCGGAGCCGGCTCCTGGCTTTCTGGAGCGGTTGCTCCACTTGGCCCAAGAGGCCCTGGCACATCGGGGCTGGGGAGAGGAGGCCCTGCTCCAGCCTCTGTTCCAGGCCCTGGCCATGGGCAAGAATCCGGCCCAGCGCATCGTGACCGTTTTCCGCTCCCAGGGGCTGGCCGGTCTCCTGGACGCCACCGCCCTGTGAGCCCATCGCCCGTTCCCTGAATTTCGAACCCTGTTTCCCACATTCCGTCCTTTCAAGGAGCACCACCATGAGCATCCAAGCCGCCCCAGACAAACTGGAACAGATCGATGAGATCATCAAGCGGGACGACATCCGCTTCGTGCGTCTTCAGTTCAGCGACATCGTGGGACAGACCAAGCAGGTGACCATCCCCATCGAACACTGGGCCGAGGCCACCAGCCGGGGCATCTGGTTCGACGGCAGCTCCATCGAGGGGTTTGCCCGCATCGCGGAGAGCGACATGTACCTGGTGCCGGACCTGGACACCTTCGCCTCCGTGCCCTGGGAGCTGGAGCTCTCCACCGCCCGGGTCATCTGCGACGTCTACACCCCGGACGGCGCCCCCTTCGCCGGGGATCCCCGCTACGCGCTGAAGCGTCAGCTGGCCCGGGCCAAGGCCCTGGGCTTCCAGTACCACGTGGGGCCGGAGCTGGAGTTCTTCCTCTTCAAGCGCCAGGCGGACGGCTCCCTGCTGCCCCTCCAGCCCCAGGACGAAGCCGGCTATTTCGATGTGAGCACGGACCTGGCCCACGGCGTCCGCCGCCAGATGATCGAGGCCCTCCAGGGGCTGGGCATCGTGGTGGAGGCTTCCCACCACGAGGTGGCCGTGGGGCAGAGCGAGATCGACATCCAGTACGGCCCAGCCCTGACCACTGCGGACAACACCATCACCTTCCGCATCACCCTGAAGGCCATCGCCCAGAAGAACGGGCTCCACTGCACTTTCATGCCCAAGCCCCTGGCCGGGGTCAACGGATCGGGCATGCACGTGCACCAGAGCCTGTGGGACATCCACAGCGGCGACACGGCCATGTACGACGAGGAAAACGAGTACGGCCTGAGCCAGGTGGCCCTGAGCTTCATCGCCGGGCAGCTGGCCCACGCCAAGGCCATGGCGCCCATCGTCGCCCCCCTGGTCAACAGCTACAAACGGCTGGTGCCCGGCTACGAGGCCCCGGTCTACATCTCCTGGGGGCGGACGAACCGCAGCGCGCTCATCCGCATCCCCCGCACCAGCAGAGGACGCTACCGGAGCACTCGCTGCGAGCTGCGCTGTCCGGATCCCAGCACCAACCCCTACCTGGCCTTCGCGGTGATGCTGGCCGCAGGGCTGGACGGCATCGAGAAGGGCATGACGCCGCCCCCGGCCGCGGAGGAGGACCTCTACCATGTGGACGGCCGCCGGGTCGGCCTGGAGACCCTGCCCGGCAGCCTGGGCGAGGCCATCGACGCCCTGACCCAGGACGAGATCATCCAGGAGGCCCTGGGCCAGCACATCTACGAGCGGTATGTGGAGGCCAAGCTCCAGGAGTGGAACGACTACCGGCTCTACGTCTCCAAATGGGAGCTGGACCGTTATCTGACCACCTACTGAGTGTGGGGGGAACCTGCGGGGAGTCCCTCGGTGCTCAGTCCGAGGAGGGGGCCTGGTCGGGCTCCGCGAGATCCAGGGGATGGCGGCGCCACCGAGGCAGGAACATGGGGACCTGCTCCTGGTAGCGGCGGTAGGCTGGGCCAAAGGCGGCCCGCAGCCGGCTCTCCTCGTGGAGGGAGCCCAGGTAGAAGTAGAGGGTGAAGACCAGGTAGGCGGTGAAGGAGTTCACCGTCATCACCGGGCTGAGCCAGAGGAAGAGCATGGAGAAGAAGTAGAGCGGGTGGCGGACGTAGGCGTACATGCCCCGGACCACCAGCCGCTCGTGCTCGCTCTGGGTCCTGCCTCGGAGCTGGGCCAGCCCCAGGAAGCTGGCCAGATCCGTCTGGAAGAGGGCCACCAGGAAGCCCAGCCCGGCCAGGGCCTGCCCGGCCATCATGAGCCGGTTCCAGGGGCTGGGCGCCACGTAGAGGATCCGGTCCGGCAGGGTGGCCAGGAGCCAGAAAAAGGGCAGCAGGGTCACCGTGGCGAAAATGTTGTAGGCCAGGCGATACCAGCGGCCCATCCCCGGCCCGAAACGGCCCTGCAGCCACTCCTTCACTGGACGGGCGGCCAGCAGGCTGTGGAGCAGCGCGTAGACAGCGAAATAGGCAAGGATGGTCACTGGGCCGACCCACATGATGGCTCTCCTAAACGAGGGCTCCTCCCGCTCCCCCTCTGTTTCACTTCCCCTCTGTGTGGACAAAAGGACCGGGTTGGGATTATCATAAGTTGACGCGTCCCTGGCCGAGGCCCGGGGCGAACGCTAGATCGAGGGAAGGATCCCGGACCGCCACTGAGGGATGTGTGCATGGATTCAACACCGGAGCACCCCGAGTTGTCAAATCACTCTTCCGAGCAGGCCCCGTCCCAGGCCCCCTTCCAGGACCGGGTGGCCGCGCTGAAGGCCCTGGAAGCCGAGATCCGGCGCTGCACCCGCTGTCCCCTGCACCGGACCCGCACCCACGCGGTGCCGGGTGAGGGCAACTACGATGCGGTGGTCATGTTCGTGGGCGAGGCGCCGGGCGCGGACGAGGATCGCCAGGGGCGGCCCTTCGTGGGGCGCAGCGGCCGGTTCCTGACCCACGCCCTGGCCCAGGTGGACATCCGCCGGGAGGATGTCTACATCACCAACGTGATCAAATGCCGGCCGCCCAACAACCGGGATCCCCTGCCCCGAGAGCTGGAGGCGTGCAGCCACTACCTGGACCAGCAGATCGAGCTGATCAACCCCCGGATCATCGTCACCTTGGGCCGCTTCAGCATGGCCCGTTGGTTCCCGGACGGGCGCATCACCCAGATCCACGGCCGGATCAAGAACATCGGCCGGGGTCGGGTGGCCATGGCCATGTTCCACCCGGCAGCGGCCCTGCGCAACCCCGTCTGGCGGGAGCAGTTCGTCCAGGATCTGCAGAAGCTGCCCTCCTTGATCCAACGGGCCCAGGCCGCGGACCAGGCCGCCGCCCGGGGGGAGAAGCTGCCGGCGGGCGTGCCCCATCCCGGGGACCCGGACTATGTGGAGCCGGACTCGGGCCAGGCGGGCCAAGAGCAACCATCCGAATGAAGCCAGTCCCGGGCTCCCATCCAGAGCCCATCACGATATCCCAGGGGCGCGGAAGCCCCAGCCAGCGCACCGACGGCGCTGCGGCACCGGTTCAATACCAGGGACGATAGCGCTGGGGGCGGCGAAGGCTACCCAGCGTTTTGTATGGTAGCGCGGATTGTCAACCCCATCGACCGCGGACGGTCGACTAACCAAGGAGAAGATCGATGGCGCAAACAGACACAGCGATTTCCGGCCAAGAGGCGCCGGCGAACAAGATGAGCGATCCTGTCCAGGACGAGGCCACCCTGCTGCGGGTGGTTCCTCTGGGCGGCCTGGGCGAGATCGGCAAGAACATGATGGTCCTGGAGTCGGGCGAGAACCTGCTCATCGTGGATGTGGGCCTCATGTTCCCCGAGAGCGACATGTACGGCGTGGACCTGGTCATCCCGGACGTGGAGTACGTGCTGGAGCGGAAGGACTGGCTGCGGGGCATCGTCCTGACCCACGGCCACGAGGACCACATCGGCGCCCTCTCCTACGTGATGGAGGAGGGGATCAACGCGCCGGTCTACGCCACCTCCCTGACCCGGGGGCTGCTGGAGGTGAAGCTGCGGGAGCAGGGGCTCCTGAACGAGGCGGATCTGCACACCGTCACCGAGGACGACGTGGTCCAGGTGGGTCCCTTCACCGTGGAGTTCTTCCACACCTGCCACAGCTTCCCGGACAGCGTGGGCGTCTGCATCACCACCCCGGCCGGCCGGGTCATCATGACCAGCGATTACAAGTTCGACCCCACCCCCCTGGACGGCAAGCCCACGGAGGCGGAGAAGCTCAAGAAGTGGGGGGACGAAGGCGTGCTCCTCCTCCTGGCCGACAGCACCAACGCGGAGCGGGAGGGCAACACCCCCAGCGAGAAGACCGTGGAGGAAGGGCTGGACCAGGTCTTCCGAGAGGCGCCGGGCCGGGTGATCCTGGCCACCTTCGCCAGCAACATCAGCCGGGTGCAGCAGATCATCAACGTGGCCCGGCAGCACAACCGGCGCATCGGCGTCATCGGCCGCTCCATGGTCAACAACGTGAAGATCGCCATCAAGCTGGGCTACCTGGACATCAAGCAGAGCGAGCTGCTGACCGCCAAAGAGATGGAGAGCATGCCCCCGGAGGAGGTCACCATCATCGCCACGGGCAGCCAGGGCGAGCCCACCAGCGCCATGGTGCGCATGAGCATGGGGGAGCACCGGCAGCTCACCCTGCGGGAGGGGGACACGGTCATCCTCAGCGCGGTGCCCATCCCCGGCAACGAGGAGCTCTTCAACCGCACCATCGACAACCTCTTCCGCCAGGGTGTGGAGGTGGTCTACCACGCCATCGCCGACAACGTCCACGTGAGCGGCCACGGCGGCCGGGAGGACTATCGCTACATGCTGGAGCTGGTGCGACCCCGGTTCTTCGTGCCCGTCCACGGGGAGTACCGGCACCTGGTCCTGCACGGGCGCCTGGCCGAGGAGGTGGGCATCCCCCGGGAGCGCATCTTCGTCATCGAGGACGGGCAGAGCCTGGAGTTCGGCCGCTTCGACGAGGACAGCTCGGAGATCCAGGCCCGACTAGGCCCGCACGTGTCGGCCAGCCATGTCTTCGTGGACGGCCTGGGCGTGGGTGACGTGGGCAACGTGGTCCTGCGGGACCGGCAGCACCTGGGCGAGGACGGCTTCCTGGTCTGCATCGTGGCCCTGGACGAGTACGACGGCGACATCCTCTACGGGCCGGAGATCATCAGCCGGGGCTTCGTCTACATGCGGGAGCACGAGGAGCTGATCCGGCGGGCCCAGAAGGTGGTGCGCAAGGAGATCAAGAAGGGCGTGCCCGTCCCGGCCCTGGCCCGGAAGATCCGCAACGCCCTGCTGGACTTCACCTCCAAGGAGATGGGACGACGGCCCATGATCCTGCCCGTGGTGCTGGAAGTGTGATCCCTGCCGGGGGATTCGTCCTCGGTAGCGGGAGCATCCGTTTCGATCCCGCCATCTTGGCCCTGTCCTCTTGACTTTTTGACTTTGCCATCTTGAGTTTGCCATCGGAAGAGCTCCAGGCCGATCTGCGGCCAATCGAAGAGGGGCGTACAGGGGCCCGATCCACCCTGGACGCCCGGGGCATGGCCAGCGCAGCCGCGGTGGTCATGCTTTTTTTCGTCCTTAGCCGGGTGACGGGCCTGCTGCGAGAGGTGGTCATCGGCGCCCAGTTTGGAACCAGCGCTCAGCTGGACGCCTACCTGGCCGCCTTCCGGGTGCCGGACATCCTCTTCCAACTGGTGGCTGGGGGCGCGCTGGGCAGCGCCTTCATCCCCACCTTCGCCGGCTACTGGGTGAAGGGGGATCGGGAGGGGGCCTGGCTCCTCTTCAGCCGGGTCCTCAACTGGATCACCCTGCTCCTGGTAGTGCTGGCAGGGCTGGCCGCCACCTTCGCCCTGCCCCTGGTGCAGCGGATCATCGCCCCGGGCTTCCCCCCGGAGCAGCAGCAGCTCACCGCGGATCTCATGCGCTGGATGCTCCTGAGCACGGTGGTCTTCGGGGCCAGCGGGCTGATCATGGGCGCGCTGAACGCGGTGCAGCACTTCCTGCTCCCGGCCGCGGCCCCGGTCCTCTACAACCTGGCCATCATCCTGGGGGCCTGGCTCCTGGCCCCTCGCTACGGCGTCTACGGCCTGGTGATCGGGGTGGTCACCGGCGCCCTGGGCCATCTCCTGGTCCAGCTGCCTGGGCTGTGGCGGCAACAGGCCCAGTATCGCTGGAGCCTGGCCTGGCGGGACCCGGGTGTGCGGGAGGTGGGGCGGCTCATGGCGCCTCGGGTGCTGGGCCTTTTCTTCGTGCAGCTCAACTTCCTGGTCAACACCATCCTGGCCAGCGGCCTGCCCAGCGGCAGCCTCAGCGCCCTGAACTATGCCTGGCTGCTCATGCTCCTGCCCCAAGGGATCTTCGCCCAGGCCATCGCCACCGTGGCCTTCCCCACCTTTGCCGCCCAGGTGGCCGCCCAGCGACGGGAAGCTCTCCGACAGACCTTGAGCCGGATCCTGCGTATCATTCTGTTTCTGACCATCCCCGCGGCGGTGGGGCTCTTCGTCCTGCGGGCGCCGTTGATCCAGGTGCTGCTGGAGCGGGGGGAGTTCACCCGGCAGAGCACCCTGGCCGTGGCCTACGCCCTCCAGTTCTACGCCCTGGGGCTGGTGGCCCACGCCACGGTGGAGATCGTGGTCCGGGCCTTCTACGCCCTGCACGACACGGCCACCCCAGTGATCGTGGGTGTGGCGGCCATGGCCCTGAACATCGCCTTCAGCCTCTGGTGGATTCACTACTGGAGCTACGGCGGGCTGGCCCTGGCCAACAGCGTGGCCACTGGGCTGGAGATGGCCGCACTCCTCTGGCTGCTGGATCGGCGCATCCAGGGGCTGGCCTGGCGTCCCGTTGTGGGCGGGGTGATCCGCTCCCTGCTGGCTGCGGGAGGCATGGGCCTGGCCCTGACCTGGTGGCTGGGCTGGTCCCCGGGCCTGGCGGGGGAGGCCCTTCCCCTGCCCCTGGGCTGGATCCAGGCGGTGGGCGGTGTGCTCCTGGCGGCCCTGGTCTACGGGATGGGCAGCCTGCTCCTGGGCGGGGCCGAGCTCCGGGCCCTGGTCGCTCTGCTGCGTCGCCGGTGACGGAAAAGCGACACAGCTCCGGGGCCCAGGGCCGCTGCCCGGCGGGTGGAGGCGGCTCTAACAGAAGACAAACGCGCCTCGCCTGGGCCAGGACGAAACTTATGGTACACTTGGTGCGTACAACATTTGAAGGACTTCGGGGGCGACTTCTGCCCTCTGCCCATTGTCGAAACAGCTTGTAGGAGACGAAAACGATGTACGCGTTCGGCGGATACGGACTCTATCTGCTCTTCAGCTTGCCGGCCTTGCTCCTGGGACTCTGGGCCCAGGCCAAGGTGCGCTCGGCGTTTGCCAAATACTCGAAGGTGCCCACGGCCCGGCGCATCGCCGGCGCCCAGGCCGCCCGCATGCTCCTGGACAGCTACGGCCTCTACGACGTGGACGTGGAGGAGGTGCGAGGCTTCCTGAGCGACCACTACGATCCTCGCAGCCGGGTGCTGCGCCTGAGCCCTGAGGTCTACTCGGGGGTCAGCGTGGCCTCGGTGGGGGTGGCGGCCCACGAGGCCGGCCATGCCCTGCAGCACAAGGAGCACTACGCGCCCTTGACCCTGCGCAGCGCCATGGTGCCCAGCGTCCAGATCGGCAGCTGGCTGGGGCCCATCATCTTCTTCATCGGCCTCTTCCTCCAGGGCTCCATCGGCACCTCCATCGCCTGGCTGGGGCTGATCCTCTTCGGGGCCACAGCCGTCTTCGCCATCGTCACCCTGCCCGTGGAGTTCGACGCCAGCAAGCGGGCCAAGAAGCTCCTGGTCTCCCAGGGGATCATCGCCCCCCAGGAGCTGGAGGGCGTGAACGCTGTGCTGGACGCGGCGGCCCTGACCTACGTGGCCGCGGCCATCCAGGCCGTCTCCACCATGCTCTACTACGCCTTCATCCTCACGAGCCGCTCCCGGGACTGACGAGAGTGCCGGGATTGTTGTAAAGGAGTGTCTTTCATGTTCAACGGATCGCCCATTTTCGTTCGGGTCCGCCGCTACGGTCGTCAGGTGACGGACATGGCCGGCGGCCAGGGCTGGTGGCTGGTCATGGGGCCGGGTCTGGCCCTGATCTTCCTGGGCCTGGCCATCCTCATCTGGCCGGAGCTCCTGGCCTACATGGTGGCCCTGGCCCTGCTCACCGGTGGGATGGTGCTGGCCCTCTGGGGCTGGCGCATGCGAGAGGCGGAACGGCGTCTGCGTCGTCGCCGCAACGGCCGGGCCGTCTACTACGAGGAGCCCCTGGATCCGGGATCCATGTTCTAGCACCGGAGTGCTGGCACCGGATCGACGGACGGCGGGATGGGTCCCGGCTCGGATGCGGCTCGGGCCGTGTCTGTCTGGACGCATCCGTGCCCCCTGGCTTTGTTCGCGGCGCCTGTGCACGCTGGGTCCCGACCTTTCCGCGTTGGGTTCTCCCCCTGAATTTTCCTGCTGGTTTTTTGCCGACTTTTTCCGAGCAGTTGTCTACCAGGAAGGCGTAACGTGATGGCAGAGCAATCGAAGACCGGAAGCAACCGCACCCTCTGGATCGGCCTGGGCGCCATTGGCCTCTTCGCAGCCTTGGGGCTATGCATGGCCCTGCTGGTGGCCGGCCTCTTCTTTGCCGTTGGCAAGGACGAGGCGCCCGCTTCCCGGGCCGTCGTCCCGGAACGCAGCGTCCCGGCCAGCACCCCGGCCCCGGCCGCAGCCCCGCCGGTGGTCGCTCCGGCCGCGGGCACGGACTACGAGACCGCGGTGCTCATGAGCATCTACGAGAAGGTGAACCCGTCCGTGGTGAACGTCACCGTCCTGAGCCGGGGCGACAGCCTGAACCTGCCCTTCCCCGTGCCCGAGATCACACCCGAAAGCCCCGACGCGCCGCCGCCTTTTGAGCTGGATCCCGAGGACCTGATCCCCCAGAGCCAGGGCTCCGGCTTCGTCTGGGATCGGGAGGGGCACATCGTGACCAACGCCCACGTGGTCCAGGATGCGGATCAGGTGCAGGTGAGCTTCTACGACGGCACAGCCACGGTAGCGGAAGTGGTGGGCATCGACCTGGACAGCGACCTGGCGGTGCTGAAGGTGGATCCCGAGGGCTACAACCTGGTGCCGGTGGAGCTGGGCAACATGGACGAGGTGCGGGTGGGGGCCCGGGTGGCCGCCATCGGCAACCCCTTCGGCTACCGGGGCACCCTGACCAGTGGCATCGTCAGCGCCCTGGGCCGGAGCATCTCCAGCCTGCGCTCCCCCTTCAACATCCCCGACGCCATCCAGACAGATGCGGCCATCAACCCGGGCAACTCGGGCGGGCCGCTGCTCAACGAGCAGGGTCAGGTCATCGGCGTCAACGCCCAGATCAGCTCGGATCGTCGGGCCAACAGCGGCGTGGGCTTCGCCATCCCTGTGTCCATCATCAAGCGGGTCATCCCCGCCCTCATCGCGGAGGGCCGCTACGAGCACAGCTACATCGGCATCCGGGGCATGACCTACAACCCCATCTGCGCCGATGATCTGGAGCTGCCCAAAACCGTCCGAGGGGCCTACGTCATCGAGGTCCTGGACGGCACGCCCGCGGCTCGGGCTGGCCTGCGGGGTGGCTTCGAGGAGTCGGGCACCCACATCCTGGAGCTCTGCCCGGAGGTGAAGGGCGGGGACCTGATCCTGGCCTTCGACGACCTGCCCGTCACCCGTTTCGATGACCTGCTCATCTACCTGGCTCGCTACACCAGCCCGGGGGACAAGGTCACCCTCACCGTGCTGCGGGATGGCGAGGAGATCCAGGTGGAGCTCACCCTGGCGGCTCGTCCCCGTCAGCTCCCCTAGCCGGGGAAACGGGTCGAGAGACCCGAGGGAAGCCCTGAGAAAAAAGAAGGCCGGTGGCTCTGTGCCACCGGCTTTTCGCGTTGCGAGCGGGAGGTGTGTCGGGGAGGCAGGCTCTGTCAGTCGTCCTCGATCTCGATGA
>WGCB01000673.1 GCA_015494005.1 Caldilineaceae bacterium | reverse complement strand
GACATGCCCGGTCCGCTGTCCGCCACGGTGAAGAGCACGTCCTTCGCGTAGCCATCTAGGGTCCTCCGCAGCTGAGCCAGCAGCTCCTCCTGGAAGGGCTCTGCCAGCTCTCCCCGGATCCAGGCATCCACCCCGCCCTGCCTCGCCTCTGCCAGAGAGTGAGCCGCCAGATGCACCCGGCCCTGGGGCGGCACGTGGTGCAGGGCGTTCCCCAACAGGTTGTGCAGGATCTGCTGCAGCCGCTCTGGATCCGCCTCCACAGCGAGGGGGGAGGGGAGCGGCGCCACCGCCAGCTGGATGCCCTTGGCCTGGGCCAGGGGCTGGAAGGCGCCGGCCATCTGCTCCAGGACCTGGGCCACGTCCAGGCGCTGGCGAACCAGGGGCAGCTGGCCAGCTTCGGCCTGGGCCAGCTCGTGCAGGTCGGTGATCAGCCGGGAGAGCAGCCGGGTCTCCTCGTAGATGCCCTGGATCTCCCCTCGCTCCAGGGGGTAGACCCCGTCCAGGATGGCCTGGAGGCTGCCCTGGATCACGCTCAGGGGCGTGCGCAGCTCGTGGGCAATGTCGGCCACCATGCGCTGGCGCAGAGCCTCCTGCTGCTCCAGGTTCTCGGCCATGCGGTTGAAGGCCGTGGCCAGCTGGCCCACTTCGTCCTGGCTGGGAACCGGCACCCGGGCGCTCAGGTCGCCCTGGGCGATGCGCTGCACCCCGGTCTGGAGTCGCCGCAGGGGGCCCAGGATGCTCAGGGTGAGCAGGCCGCCCACCAGCAGGGCGATGAGCCCGGCCACCCCCGCCGCCACCAGGATGGCCCGCTGCACCTGCTCCAGCAGGGCCTCCTCGCTCGGCCCCAGGCCCGGGCCAGTGGCCACCAGCAGGGCCACCACCTGCCCCGCCTCGTCCCGGATCGGCACGCCCTTGGCCAGCGCCTGTGGATCCGCCGCGGTGGCCGCGTCCACGCCCACACTCGACCCTGCCAGGGGCCGTCCACTCTCCGGATCCACCAGCAGGAGGGTGCTCCCCATGCCTGGGGCCCCGGCGCCCGGTGGCGGCCCTGGCGCTTCCCCCCGGCGGCCCCGGCTGCGGACCCCGTGGGGCGACTGATCGGCCTGGGTCAGCTGCTCCTGCACGGCCTCCCAGGAGCCGGTGCTCCGGTAGAGGAGCTCGGCCTCCCTGGCCAGTTCCACCAGCCGCTGCTGGGTGGCGGCCCGCAGATAGCCCTGGGTGGCCTGGGTGACGTTCCGATCCACGAGGAGGCTGGCCAGAGCCAGGGCCACCAGGATGACGATGGCCATGCTGATGAGGATCTTGGTGATGAGATTCATGCTGGCAGGTTCATGTTGGGCTTCCGGCAGACGTGTCGTTTCGCATAGTCAAAGCAGGGCGCATCACAACGAAGGCGAAGGCAGCGGGTGGGGGCTAGGCGTTCAGCCGGTAGCCCACACCGAAGACCGTCTCGATGAGCCGGGGGTGGCGGGGATCCTCCTCCAGCTTGCGGCGCAGGTTCTTGATGTGGCTGTCCACCGTCCGCTCCAGCCCGGCGTACTCGTAGCCCAGCCCCTCATCGATGATCTGGGAGCGGGTGAAGGCTCGGCCAGGGTGGCGCATGAAGAGGTGCAGGATGTCGTACTCGCTGGGGGTCAGCTCCACCGGGTGGCCGTCCTTGCGCACCTCATGAGCGACCGGGTCCAGGGTGAGCGGACCCACCTGCAGGGGGCGCTGGCCGGAGGAGGCAAGGGGCTCCTGGGTGCGGCGCAGGATGGCCTTCACCCGGGCCACCACCTCCCGAGGGTTGAAGGGCTTGGTCACGTAGTCGTCCGCGCCCATCTCCAGGCCCAGGATGCGGTCCACGTCCTCCACCCGGGCGGTGAGCATGAGGATGGGCGTCCGGCTCAGCTGGGGATCGGTGCGCACCTGCTGGGTGATGGCCAGGCCATCCATGCCCGGCAGCATCAGGTCCAGGACCACCAGATCCGGGTGCAGGCGGCGGATGGCCTGCAGCGCGCCAGGGCCGTCTTCCGCGCCTTCCACCGCGAAGCCGGCCTGCTCCAGGTAGCTGCGGACCAGGCGCCGGATCTTGGGGTCATCGTCCACGATGAGGATGGTGCGTTTGGGCTCCGATGTCGAAGGGGCTGGGTTCATGCTGGCTCCTGAATGCTCTGCTCCTGGGGGTCCGGCCAGGGGGATGTGGGGCCGGGTCATGGGCGATCATGGTGATTATCCTCGAAACGG
>WGCB01000672.1 GCA_015494005.1 Caldilineaceae bacterium | reverse complement strand
GGGTGGGAATGAAGGCCGCCTGGGGCGTGGGGACCAGGGCGTCGTTCACCAGGGGCTCCACAGCCGCGGCCAGGGTGTTGCTGACGAAGTAGGTGGCGCCCATGACCACCAGCAGGAGCATGGCCGTCAGAAAAATATTGTAGAGATCGTTCAGCGCCTTTTCCCGCTCCAATGAAAAGACCGCCTGGCGGCGCTCCATGCGCACCATCCAGGTTTTGTAGAGCTGATAGACGGCAACGAGTCCGCAAAAGGCGTAGATCCAGGGCGCGATATCCGCCACGTACCGGATGAGAAAGCTCATAGCACCTGCTGTCTTCTGACTGCCGATTTCCAGCTGCTGGCCTCCGCCATAGTCTACCGTAGAGACGGCATTCCACCAAAAAGCCCGCCAAACTACGGGGCCGCGCCCCAAGGCCCGTGCCCTGCTTCCCGGCATGGGACTCGCGCCATTTTGTGATACACTGGAAAGCCCCCGAACCGGTCTCTTCACCCCGTGTGGAATTCTCGACCCATTGGCTGTCCACCTGGGACAGCGGACCACCCACTTTTGCCCCGCACTCTGTCCATGGACGAAGGAGGAGCCATGCAATCCCATCCCGGCACATTGGATCCCGTGAAATTCGACGCTGTCTTCCGCTCCCGGCGCAGCAACGTGATGGCCACCCGAGGGATGGTGGCCACCAGCCAGCCCCTGGCCGCCCAGGCTGGCCTCCGGATCCTGCAGCAGGGGGGCAACGCCGCAGACGCCGCAGTGGCCACCGCGGCCATGCTCAACGTGGTGGAGCCCATCTCCACCGGCATCGGCGGTGACTGTTTCGCCCTCTACTGGGACAACCAGGCCAAGGAAGTCACAGCCCTGAACGGCTCTGGCCGAGCCCCAGCCGGCGCCTCCATCCAGGAGTTGCGGGCCCAGGGCTACACCAAGATGCCCACCTACACCGGCCACGCGGTGAGCATCCCGGGCACGGTGGCTGGCTGGAGCGATCTGCTGGAGCGGCACGGTCGCCTCTCCCTGGCCCAGGTGCTGGAACCGGCCATCTGGACCGCGGAGAACGGTTATCCGGTTTCGGAGCTCATCGCCCGGGGATGGGCCACCCAGGTGGACAAGCTCCTGCGTCGTCCAGGCTGGGTCAGCGGGGATCTGGACAACGGCCCGGAGCAGCCCAGCGGCAACGAGCTGCTCATCGATGGGCGAGCGCCCCGGCCCGGGGAGATCATGCGCATCCCCACCCTGGCGGAGACCCTGCGCCGCATCGCAGCCGAGGGCAAGGCCTACATCTACCAGGGCGAGTTTGCCCAGCGGCTGAGCGAGCATGTGCAGCGCTACGGTGGGTGGATCACGCCGGAGGACATGGCCCGGCACGAGAGCAGCTGGGACGAGCCCATCGCCACCGACTATCGGGGGGTGCGCCTCTACGAATGCCCGCCCAACGGACAGGGGCTGGCCGCCATCATCGCGGTCAATCTGGCCGAGGGCTTCGACTTGGCCGAGATGACGCCGGTGGATCGTCTGCACACCCTCATCGAGTGCATGCGCATCGGTTTCGCGGATGCCCAGCAGTGGGTCTGCGATCCCCGGGTGGTCTCCATCCCCCTGGGGGCGCTGGTGAGCAAGGCCTACGCGGCGGAGCGCCGCCGAGCGATCGATCCTCGACGGGCGGCCCAGTCCGTGCCCTACGGGGATCCGCTGGCTGGCTCGGACACGGTTTACCTGAGTGTGGTGGACGGGGAGGGCAACGCCTGCAGCTTCATCAACAGCCTCTACATGGGCACGGGCACGGGGTTGGTGGTGCCGGGCACCGGGGTCAGCCTGCAGAATCGGGCCGCCCTCTTCCGGCTGGATCCAGAACATCCCAACTGCCTGGCGCCCAACAAGCGGCCCTACCACACCATCATTCCAGCCCTGACCACCCGGGACAACGAACTTCACGCCTGTTTCGGGGTCATGGGAGGCTACATGCAGCCCCAAGGGCACCTGCAGATGCTGGTCAACATGGTGAACTTGGGCATGTGGCCCCAGAAAGCCCTGGACGTTCCCCGCTGGGCGTTGTC
>WGCB01000671.1 GCA_015494005.1 Caldilineaceae bacterium | reverse complement strand
GTGTAGAGCACGTCCAGGCTGTGGCGCTGGGCGTCCAGGGGCATGCGACTGAAGCGAGCCAGGGACGGCTTGGGCAGCAGCTGGGCCACCACCCGCAGCTCCCCCAGATCCACCGTAGCCGTCAATCCCCGAACGAACTGGCCCAGGCGATAGCGGGCCCGGGACCAGATCCGAGGGCGCGGGGGCAGGGGCTGGGGATCGAAAATGCCGTCCCCCAGGAGCGCCTCCGCGGCCACGCTTCCCTGGGATGGGGGATACTCCATGTCCATGTTCATGTCTGGGCTCATGTGAACGATTCTACTGGAAAAGCAGCCGACGGGCAAATCGTTGCCGGCTGGCCCCAGGTGGGGCGGGCTGGACGGCTTAGACGACCAGGTTGGCTAGGCCTTCCAGGACCGCCTGCACAGGCACCAGCACGATGCTGGGAGCCAGGAAGACGACAGCGAAGATGATCAGCAGTCCGTAGCGGCTCAGCTGCCACTGGAGCCGGGTCAAGTCGCCCGGGAGCAGGGCGAAGAGGACGTGGGAACCGTCCAGGGGCGGCACGGGAATCAGGTTGAAGACAAACAGGATCACGTTGATCTGCACGAAGAAGAACAGCAACCCGTTTACGAAGCCACCCGGCAGGAGGAAGGCCCGGACCGGGTAGGGAAGCGCCTCTGCCAGCAGGGGCAGCCGGGCCGCAACGAAGAGGGCCAACGCGGCCAGGACCAGGTTGCTCAGCGGGCCAGCGATGGCCACCAGGATCGAGCCCAGACGTCGGTCCACCCGGATGTTACGCGGGTTCCACATGACCGGCTTGGCCCAGCCGAAGCCGGTGAACAGGATGAGGAGGGCGCCCATGGGGTCGATATGGGCCAGGGGGTTCAGGGTGTAGCGCCCCTGGTGACGGGGGGTGTCATCCCCCAGGGCCACGGCCATGGCGGCGTGGGCCATCTCGTGGACAGGCAGGGCGACGAAGATGATGGCCGCCGCGGCCAGGATCCAGGCCGGATTGCCCAACCGCCCCAGGAAGCCGCTGCCCCCCGAGGTGAGCACGCCGTAGATGAGCAGCAGGGCGACAATGACTACGCCGATTTTCTGGTTGTTGGTCAAGGCGTTCCAGCCGCTTCCCGGTCTTCTGTACATGGAGAACTCCTAGGTTCCAAAGAGTGTGTCGTCGATCGGAGGCCACAGGGCGGCTGCAATTCACAGGCTTGCCCAGGCCCAACGGGCATTATACCACGGCCAGGCCCGGTTCTTCGTAGCCGCTATCTCAGAGTGTAGCGGCGAACTTCCACGCCGTAGAAGATCTGCCGGTCCAGGAGCTCCCCGTGGTCGTCCAGCCAGCGGTCCATGAGGCGGCGGCCATCCCACATCTCCGCCTCGGAAAGGATCACCCAGACCTCCGAATGGCCGGCCGCCCTCTCCCGCATGAGGGCGTCCACTTCCTGCATGGCCTGGTCGTCTGGGAGCCCGTTCTGGGTCCAGATGCCCTCGGCAAAGGGCTGGAGCCGGGCTTCGCTCCCTTGGAACGGCTGGGGGCCGAAGTCGCTGGTGAAGTAGCGGTAGCTGTAGTGGTTGTGGGGGATCTGCATGATGAGGAGCTGCTGAGGTTCCCGCCGCTGGGCCACGTAGGTGACGGCTTCCCGGAGCTGGGTCTTGAGGGGACGGTGGACCTGCTGCCAGCCGTTCACCAGCCAGAAGGCGGCCACGTAGCCCACCAGCAGGGCGCCGATCCAGGGGGCCAGCCTGCCCGTGTTCTGCCAGACCACCCGCACGCCCAGGGCCAGGATCATGAGGAAGGCCGGCGCGATCCAGATGACGTAGCGATCCACGTAGACCGGCTTCAGCAGGCTCACCCCGTGGATCAAAGCCACGGGCAGCACCAGCCAGCTCAGCAGGATCCCCCAGCGCTGCCACGGGGCCAGGAAGAGCAAAGGGGGAGAGCCGTCCCCGCGGGGTGCCTCCTGGGGCCCTTCTCCCGAGAGGTGGAGCAGCCCCATCAGCCCCCCAGCCAGGAGCAGGAAGAAGACCGGCACGACCCAGTAGAGGTTGGGCATGGGCAGCAGACCCCGGCTGTGGCTCAGCAGCAGGGAGCGCACCATCTCGTCCAGGGGGATAAAGCGGAAGCCGCTGTTGTAGGACGGGCTGGTCAGGTAGTCCCACTGCCACCAGACCAGGGGCAGGTAGGGCAGGGTGAGTCCGGCCAGGGCAGCCAGGTAGCCCCGCCAGCGTCGCTTGCTCTGGGGCCAGGCCAGGAGGAACCAGACGAAATGGAGGGGGATCATCAGGGCCGTCATCAGATGGGTGTAGACGGAGATGCTGGTCAGGGCGAAGTAGCGGAACCAGCGGCCGCCCCCGCCCAGGCGCATGGCCTCCAGCCAGCTCCAGGCCGCCAGCAGGGTCAGGACCATGACCAGGGCGTACATCTTGCCCTCCTGTCCGTACCAGACCTGGTAGGGGTTGAGGGCCAGGAAGAGCGCGGCCAGAAGGGGGGTGTTCCGCAGATCCGGGCGGCCGTCTCCGGGGAGGAGGCGGCGGGCCACCTGCCAGAGGAGCAGGATGCTCAAGGCGCCGGCCAGCACGCTGAGGTAGCGCAGGGCGAAGTAGTGGGTGCCGGTGAGGCGCAGCCAGAGGCGCAGGGCCAGGAAGTAGAGAGGGCCGTTCTGAGCGGGGGAGACGAACATGGAGAGGG
>WGCB01000670.1 GCA_015494005.1 Caldilineaceae bacterium | reverse complement strand
GTGTGGTGGCCGCCACGGTCATCGTCATGGGCATGATCTCCCTGCCGGTGATGGTCCGCTACGGCTACAATCATCAACTGGCCACGGGTATCATCACTGCCTCGGGGACCATGGCCCAGCTTCTGCCGCCGAGCCTGGTGCTGGTGGTGTTGAGTGATCAGATCGGCGTGGGCGTGGGGGATCTCTTCCTGGGCGCGCTGGTGCCGGGGCTCATCCTCTCCGGGCTCTACGCCCTCTACGTCCTCTTCATCGCCTGGATCCGCCCTCAGGACGCCCCAGCCCTGCCCCCGGAGGCCCGGACGTTGAAGGGCGCCGCGTTGGCCCGCCGGGCCCTGGTGGCGGTGGTGCCGCCTTTGCTGCTCATCTTCGCGGTGCTGGGCAGCATCTTCTTCGGCGTGGCCACCCCCACGGAGGCCGGCGCGGTGGGCGCGGTGGGGGCGGTCTTCCTCACCTGGCTCAACCGCAACCTGACCTGGCAGCTGATCAAGGACGCGGCCCGCTCCACGGCCAACATCACCGCCCTGGTCATCATGATCCTCTTCTGTTCCACCCTCTTCGGCCTGGTCTTCGATGGGCTGGGCGGCCAGGAGTACGTGAAGAACCTGCTCACGGGGCTGCCCGGCGGCTTCTGGGGCTTCATCATCGTGGCCAACATCGCCATCTTCCTCCTGGGCATCAACCTGGAGTTCATCGAGATCAGCTTCATCGCCATGCCCCTCTTCGTGCCCGCGGCCCAGGCCCTGGGCGTGGACCTGGTCTGGTTCGGCGTGATGATGGCCATCAACCTCAACATGGCCTTCATCTCCCCGCCGGTGGGCTTCTCCCTCTTCTACCTGCAGAGCGTGGCCCCGCCCGAGGTGGAGACCATTGACATCCACAAAGGCGCCCTGCCCTTCATGGTCCTCCAGGCCATCGCCCTGGTCATCGTGATCCTCTTCCCCGAGACGGTGCAGTGGCTGGTCCGGGCCGCGGGGTCCTAGGGGAGGGGGACGAGGGGACCAGGAGCCTGGTCAACGTGGCCAGATGAGGCGTTGACTTGCCCGGACCCAATCAACCAATCATCCAATCAACCAATCAACTAATCATCCAATCACAAAAGACGGGTGAACCCTCTTCCAAGGCGTCCACCCGTCTTTTTCCTTGCATTTTCCGCTTGGTCCGGTCAGGAGATCAGCGCTCCTGGCCCACGTAGTTGAGGTAGGCGGTCTCGGCCAGGCCGTGCCACTCCTGGATGCTGTCGCGGAAGGCCAGCCAGTCCTTGAAGATGGAAGCGAAGTCCGGATCGGCTTTGGAGAACTCATCGTAGAGCTCGAAGGCCGCCTCCTCCGACGCCTTCAACACGTCGTCCGGGAAGGGCAGCAGGGTGATGTCCCCTTCATCCCGGAGCTGCTGCAGGGCCGCCGGGTTCTTGGCATCGTACCGGGCCAGCATGATGGCGTTGGCCTGGTGGGCTGCCGTGCGCACCACCTCCTGGTAGATCTCCGGTAGGCCGTTCCACTCGTCCAGGTTGATCTGCACCTCCAGGGATGGGCCGGGCTCCCACCAGCCGGGATAGTAGTAGAACTTGGCTGCTTTGTGGAAGCTCAGCTTCTGGTCGTCGTAGGGGCCCACCCACTCCGCGGCGTCGATGGCGCCGGTCTGCAGGGCCTGGAAGATCTCACCGCCGGGCAGCACCTGCACCAGTACGCCCAGCCGGTCCATCACCTTGGCCCCCAGGCCGGGGATGCGCATCTTCAGCCCCTGCATGTCCGCCACGGACTTGATCTCCTTGTTGAACCAGCCACCCATCTGCACGCCTGTGTTACCGGCCGGGAACTGGATCACCCCGAAGCGGTCCTTGTAGAACTCCTGCAAGGTCTCCAGGCCGCCCCCTTCGTAGAACCAGGCGTTGTTCTGCCGGGCCGTGAGGCCGAAGGGCAGGGCCGTGCCGAAGGCGGTCACCGGGCTCTTGCCCACGTAGTAGTAGGAGGCCGTGTGCCCCACGGGGACAGCGCCTTCCTGGACCACGTTCAGCACCTCCAGGCCCGGGGCCAGCTCGCCCGCCGCCCGGGGAGTGATGCGGAACTTGCCGTTGGTCATGGCGGCCACCCGCTCCGCGAAAACCTGGGCGCCACCGTAGATGGTGTCCAGGGAGGGGGGCCAGCTGGTGGCCATCTGCCATTCCACCTCGGGCAGGGCAGAATCTTTCTCGACTTCCGTTGCTATCTCTCCCTCTTTTGGTGTCCCGGCGGGTGCTGTGGCTGGTGCCTGACAGGCGGTGAGGCCCAGCGCGGCCGCGCCCACCGCGCCTTTGGCAGCCCATCCAAGAAATTCTCTTCGCTTCATCGCTCTTTCTCCTTTGAATTGTGTGGGGATAGAAGGGAACGGACGATAGAAATGG
>WGCB01000669.1 GCA_015494005.1 Caldilineaceae bacterium | reverse complement strand
GTCCCGGACTGCCCCACCTGCGTCATCGATTCTGTGGAGGTGGCGACGGAGTACACCGCCATCCCCTACGTGGGCGACCTGTGGCCGGTGACCTGGGCGGACAACGACAAGCTCTACACCGCCTTCGGGGACGGTACGGGCATGGACGGCTGCTACCCCACCCTGCTCCTGGACGAGCCGGATGAGTTCGACGAGGCCTACAACGAGGTCACTCCTGGCTGCTTCGTGCCCAAAGAGCCGGACAACGAGTACTGCCAGGTCTTCGGTGAATGCTCCCAGTGCCGGCCCCAGTGCCTCTACACCCCCGTGGGCCTGGTGGAGCTCACCGGCCTGGTGCCCGACTTCGCCCCCTGCGATGGCTCGGACCAGTGCGTGGTCAGCCGCCACATCCCCTACGGCGACCTTCGGGTCTACCAGCACTCGGACAAGCCCTCCAGCCTGCTCTTCCTGGACGGTCAGCTGATCATGCCCCTCCACTACCCGCCCGGCGAGCCCACCCAGGGCTATCTGGCCTACTCCGACGACTACGGCCGCACCTGGACCCAGGTGGAGGGCTCTCCCTGGGGCGAGGAGAGCCCCTTCAAGGTGCTCATGTTCATCAACATGGGCCAGGCCTACGGGCTGAACCGGGACGGCTACGTCTATGCCCTGGGCATCGGTGATGAGATCGCCAGCCCGCCCCAGCGCCAGGAGATCTACCTGGCCCGGGCCCCGGTGGACCAGGTCCTGGACTACGACGCCTATCGCTACTTCGCTGGGCTGCAGCCCGGGGGCGCGCCCATCTGGTCCGCCCAGGAGTCGGAGGCCGCGCCTCTGCCCGGGCTGTACACCCTGGCCCAAGGCGCGGCCATGTACCATCCCGGCCTGGATCGCTTCCTCTTCCTCTCCGGTTTCGTGGGCACCCTGGACAACGGCGACCCGGCCGGCGCCCTCTTCGAGGCCCCCACGCCCTGGGGCCCCTGGCACCAGGTGGACCGTTTCCCGGCCGGCTACATCCCGGGCCTCATTCCCAAGGCCACCGGGCCGGACAGCTTCTACTTCACCGCGGCCGGGGGCGGCCCCGTGAACTACAACCTGAACGTGGGCCAGATCACCGTGACCCGCCGCACCCCCAGCGACCTCTACCTGCCCCTGATCCTGGCCGAGACCCGGAAGCGGGAGCAGATCGTGGGGGATATCGACTTCGAGACCCTGCAGCCCACCCGCCAGCGCACGGAGAGCCGCTTCAACGTGGCCTTCACGGACCTGGGCTCCCCTTTCGAGCACAAGGGCAAGCTCTGGCTCCTCTTCGGAGACACGGACCCGGAGGCCCCGGGCTGGGACGAGTGGCACGACGACACCATCGCCTTCACCGACGCGGAGAGCATCGAGGATTTCTCCCTCACCTTCCTCACCGACCCCAGCCGGCCTCGGGGCCTGGTGAACCCGGTCATCGCCTGCCCCCGGGAGGGGGACGACGACTGCGTGGACCTAGGCGCGCTCAACGTGCCGGTGACCGGCCTGAGCGACGGGGAGAGCATGTTCGTCTGGTTCACCACCGACGCCGCGGGGCGCAGTCTCCTGGCCCGCTCCGACGATGACGGCCGCACCTTCCGCAAGGTCTACGACTTCGGCGACACCCACTTCATCGACGTCTTCGCCCAGGGCTACGACGGCCCCATCCCCGGGCTGGTGGGCCCAGGACCCTGGGTGCTGGTCTTCGGCAGCGGGGACCAGGAGCACAACCAGGTCTACCTGGCCGCCGCACCCCTGGAGAGCCTGCGGGACGGGGACCGCGCCGCGGTGCGCTTCCTGGCGGACATCGACTTCCGTCCGGACGGCCCGGCCCGGCTCAGCTGGTCCGAGCAGGAGGGAGACGCCACGCCCCTCTTCCCCATCGAGCACGGCCCAGGGATCGGGATCATGTCCGAGGTGCCCCACGAGTGGGGCTTCGGCGAGCCCCTGGTCCACTACAACCCGGTGCTGGAGAAGTGGATGGCCACCTACAACGCCGGTCGCCAGACCATCCGCCTGCGCATGGCCGACGCTCCCTGGGGCCCCTGGAGCGCCTCCCTGGTCCTCTTTGACCCGGCCGCGGACTATGGGCGCGGCCCCGCCTATGGCCGCTACATCGGTGACGACCGCACCGAACATCTGGGTGGCCAGGGCGAGCTCTACGGCCCCTACGTCCTGCCCCGCTTCACCCGCCGCCTGCCCGACGGCCGCATCAAACTCTACTGGCTCCTCTCCCCCTGGCAGCCCTACGTGGTCTACCTCATGGAGAGCACCCTGGTCCCCGTGCCTCCCGTGGCCAGCCCCTCCTGACCCGCGTAGGGGCGCTACTTGCTGCGCCCGCTTGCATCCGCGAGCCGGACAGGGCTCCTGCCGCGCGTGCATGCTCCCCACAAGTTCCCCCTCTCCAGCCT
>WGCB01000668.1 GCA_015494005.1 Caldilineaceae bacterium | reverse complement strand
GGGCCCACGGCCCGTCACCTGCGGGACTACGGCGTCTTCGCGGCCACGGAGCGCCTGCTCATGGAGGCGGTCAAGGCCGGAGGCGACCGCCAGGCCCTCCACGAGATCATCCGGGAGCACAGCCTGGCCGCCTGGCAGGCCCTCCAGGCCGGGGAGCCTAATCCCCTGGCCCAGCGCCTCCAGGCGGATCCCCGCATCACCGCCCTGGTGCCCTCCTCCCGAGTGGCGGCGCTCCTGGACGCCTCCGCCTACCTGGGGGACGCGCCGGAACGAGCCCGGGAGATGGCCCGACGCATCCGCGAGGCGGTGGCGGAACGGTGACAGGCAAGGCCCGAAATGTAGCGCGCCATGCGTGATGCGGGAGGCCTGTCCGATCCGTTTCTGCACTCACCATTCCCTGTTCCCAATTGCTCATGCCCCAAGCCATCCTGACTGCCCAACCCGATTTTGTGGACCTGGCCCTGGAGGAGCTCCAGGCGGCGGCCACGGACGCCCGCATGGTGGCGGAGTTGGCTCCTGGCGTGCTCCTGGTGGCCTTCGCCGAGTCCTTCTGGGAGCTGGCGGATCACTGGATGGATCACCCGCCCATCTTCGTGCGCCACATCAGCCCGGTGGACGCCACCGTGCCCCTGGTGGGGGACGAGGACGCCGACCTCTCGCTTCTGGAGGAGGTAGTGCGGGAGGAGTTCGTCTCCCTCGTGGACCCGGAGCTGCCCTTCTCCGTCCAGACCCGGGTCCTGGCCCGGCTGCCCTACAAGCCCTTCCGCGTGAACCGGGCCCTCTCCCAGCTCATCCAGGAGGCCACCGGCGCTCCCCTGGACGTGCGCAACCCGGTGCAGATCCTCTCGGTGGTCTGCGCGGAGACGCCGCCGGTCCTCAGCCTGGGCACCCCCTACGTGGCCTTCCTGGGCCTCTCCCTGGCCCAGCAGAACCTCTCCAACTGGGCCGGGGGCGAGCGCCGTTTCGCCCGGGAGCAAGGGCAGCTGAGCCGCTCCGAGTTCAAGCTGCTGGAGGCCCTGGAGACTTTCGGCGTGGAGCTGCCGCCCCGGGGCGTGGCCCTGGACCTGGGCGCGTCCCCTGGGGGATGGACTCGGGTCCTACGCCAGCGTCAGCAGTACGTCACCGCGGTGGACCCGGGCGAGCTGGACCCGCGCCTGGCCCAGGACAAGGGGGTGCGTCACCTGCGCATGACCGCGGAGGAGTACCTGGCCAACGAACCGGACACCTTCGACATCATCGTCAACGACATGCGCATGGACGCCCGGGACTCGGCCCGGCTCATGGTGGAGTACGCCCGCTATCTCTACCCCCACGGCCTGGCCATCATGACCTTCAAGCTGCCCGAGCGCAACCGGCGCCAGGTCCTGGACCACGCCTTCAACATCCTGCGCCAGGCCTACGACATCCTGGGCGCGCGCCAGCTCTTCCACAACCGCAGCGAGATCACCGTCTTCCTGCGCAAGAAGCGCCGGTCAAGGCAAGAGCCGCCCCAGTCCCAGGTCCAGTCCACGGAGACGCCGCCTTCCCCGAAGGAGTTGGCGAACGACGCATCACCCTGAACGGAGAAATCCCATGCGATACGCCGACACCGATAGCCTGGCCGATGTCTTCCGCACCACCTACTGGGTCATCCAGCAGCAGACCGACGGCCTCACCCATGCGGACAGCCTGCGCCAGCTTCCTTTCCGGGGCAACTGCCTGAACTGGGTCCTGGGGCACATCCTGGCCAGCCGCAGCCGGGTGCTGGAACACCTGGGCCAGGAGCCCCTCTGGGACGAGGACCGCATCGCCTGCTACGCCCGGGACTCCTCGCCGGTGACCGACGGCCAGGATGCTGTGGCATTTGGGGAAATGCTGTCCGATCTGGCGCGCTCCCAGGAGCAGATCCTGGCGGGACTGGCGGCTATCTCGACCCAGGAGCTGGAGCGGACCGTGCCCTGGGGCCAGGGCGAGCGCCCGGTGGCCTGGGTGGTGGGCTTCCTGGCCTGGCACGAGACCTATCACACCGGCCAGCTGGAGTATCTGCGCCAACTGGCCGGCAAAAACGACGCCGTCATCTGATCGCCCCTGGCTCGCTGAGGCCGTCCCTGCCTGTCCTGGGCGGGACGCGCCCCGCCTTGACGACTCGAGCCAGAGAAGGTAGCATACATCCACGCCCTGCACACGGACTCCGGTTCGTGTGCAGTTTTTCCTGAATCATGGAGACCCTTGCTCGACACGAACGGATTGCCCCCATGCGCCTGGCCGTCTTAGCCGACATTCACGGGAACTTGCCCGCTCTGGAAGCCGTTATTGCAGAGCTGGAACGCCTTCAGCCGGATCTGGTGATTCTGAACGGAGACCTCATCAACGCGGTGCCCTTCAGCGGGCCGGTGATCGACCGGGTGCGGGCCCTGGACTGGGTGGTGATTCGGGGCAATCATGAGTTCTACTACCTGGACTACGGCACAGACCGGGCCCTGCCTGGCAGCGATGACCCCAAGCGCTGGGGCCAGCTCCACTGGCTGGTCCAGCGCATCACGCCGGAGCAGGGGGCCTATCTGGCGGTGTTGCCCGATGATCGCACCCTGTACCTGCCTGGCACCCAGCCCATCCGGGTGACCCACGGCGTACCTGGGCGCAATCGGGTGGGCTTCTACCCCCAGCAGTCCGACGAGAAGATCTTGTCCCAGGTGCGATCCCTGCCCCAGCGCACCCTGGTTTCCGCCCACACTCACCTGCAGGTGGACCGGCACGTGTACCTGGACCCGGAGCTGGTGATGGATCCCCTCACGGACCCTCACGTGGGGGGGCGGACGACCCCGGACATCTCCCCGGAGACCTGCTCGGTGAACCATCACTGGCACGTGATCAACCCGGGCAGCGTGGGGCTGCCCCTGGGCGGGGACCCCCGGGCCCAGTTCGCCATCCTGGAGGCAGTGCCGGAGGAGGTGGAGCCCGGCGGCTGGCGGGCCACCATGCACCGGGTGGCCTACGACCGACGCCCGGCCCTGGAGGCCTACGAGACCTCGGGCATGCTGGAGGCCGGCCACGTGATCAGCGAGATGTTCCGCTGGGAGCTCATCACCGCGGAGCCGGAGATCATCTATTTCTACCAGTGGGCCAACCGCCACGGCTACGACCCGGACAGCCAGCTGGATGCGTCCTTCCAGGCCTACGTGGCCGCCACGGGCCGGGATGCCTACGTCCGGGAGCGGGACCCTCTGCGCAAACGGGCGGGCCAGCCATGAGGATCGCGTTCCTGGCCGACATCCACGGCAACCTGCCTGCCCTGAAGGCCGTCCTGGGGGACCTGGAAAACATCCAGCCGGATCGGGTCTACCTCCTGGGGGACCAGATCAACCGCTGCCCCTGGAGCCGGGAGGTCCTGGACCTGTGCCAGGAGAAAGGCTGGCCGGCCATCCAGGGGAACCACGAGGAGGTGGTGGCCCGCTTCAACCACTACGGGCCGGACGAAATGCGTCGCTACGGGCAGCGGTACCCCGCCTCGGCCTGGACCTGGCGGCATCTACGCCCGGAGCAGCGCCGGCTCATCGAAGAGCTGCCCAAGGAGATGAGCCTCTCCCTGGAGGGACTGCCGGCCATGCGTCTGGTCCACGGGGTGCCGGGCAGCGCCTCGGTGGGCATCTACCCCGAGTCCACCGACCAGGAGATCGCCCCGTTTCTGGACGGCGTCTCGGAGCCCATCCTGGTCTGTGGCCACACCCACCGCCCGCTGATCCGGATGTGCTGCTCCCGGCGCATTTGGAACGGGGGCAGTGTGGGCATGCCCTACAACGGGGACCCCCGAGCCCAGTATCTCCTGGTGGAGAGCACGCCGGAGGGCCAGGAGTGGCGGCCCATCCTGCGCCGGGTGGACTACGACCGCAGCGGCATTGCCCGGGCCTTCAAGGAGTCGGGCATGTTGGACGAGGTGGGGAAGGTGGCCGAGCTCTTCCTGCGCACAGTCCTCACCGGGGAGCCCTGGGCCAGCGACTTCGCTCACTGGATGAAATACCACTCGAACCACCACTGGGAAAGCTACGACGAGGCGGTTCAGTACTATCTCCGGGACCACGGCCCAGGCCAGTGGGCCTTTTTGGAAGAGATCAAGTGACCCTGTTTTCCTTCTGAGCCAGAACAGAGACCGACATGACCCAACGACTGCTTGCCCTCTACGCCCATCCTGACGACGAATCCTTTGGCATCGGTGGCACCCTGGCCCGCTACGCGGCCCAAGGCGTCTCCATCACCCTGGTCTGCGCCACTCGAGGCGAGGCCGGCCAGATCGCGGACCCGGCCCTGGCCACGCCCGAGACCCTGGGCGCGGTGCGGGAGCAGGAGCTGCGCTGCGCCTGCCGGGAGCTGGGGGTGGAGCGGCTCATCTTCCTGGACTATCGGGACTCGGGCATGGCCGGCTCACCGGACAACCAGCATCCCCGGGCCTTCATGAACGCGCCGGCAGCCGAGGTGGTGCCCCGGCTGGTGGGCATCATGCGCGAGCTGCGGCCGGACGTGGTGGTCACCTTCGAGCCCAACGGCGGCTACGGCCACCCGGACCACAAGGCCATCCACCGGCACGGGGTGGCGGCCTTCCACGCGGCCGGCGATCCCACCCGCTACCCCGAGCAGGGGGCGCCCTTCCAGCCCGGCCGGCTCTTCTACAGCGCCTTGGCCCGCTCCTTCTTCCAGGAACTGCTCCGGCGCGTGAAGGCCCGGGGCATCGATCCGGGCGAGTTCGATGAGCGCATCCGCCAGGGCGAGGTGGGCTGGCCCGACGAGAACGTGAACACGGTCATCGACGTGTCCGCCTTTGCGCAGCGGAAATGGGCCGCTCTGCACTGCCACGCCACCCAGTTCGGCCCCACCCACATGTTCCGCTGCCTGCCCCCGGAGGAGATCTTCCCACTGCTGGGACGAGAGTTCTTCGCCCTGGTTTGGCCAGCGCCGAGCCCAGGGCTGCAGCTGGACGACCTCTTCGCTCCCTTGCCAGCACCTATCCCATGACCCACTTCACCGAGGAAATCGACGTGATCCGCGAACTATCCGAACGAGACCAGGAACAGGCCCAGGCCTTCCTCTCCCGGGACCCGGAACTGAACCTGTACTTTTTGGGAAACATGGCCTCCCTGGGCTTTGACCACCATTTCTGTCAGTTCTGGGGCGACTTCCAGGAGGGAACCGGGCGTCTGCGAGCCGTGCTCAACCGCTACATGGACGGTTGGGTGGTCTACGGCACGGCTCAGGCTGACTGGACGGGGCTGGCCCGCATTGTGGACGAGCACCCCGTTCCGGCCCGGCGTCTCCAGGACAACCCCCGGGGGATCGACTCCTTCCTGCCCTATCTGCACCGGTACCGGCCCTGCTACGCTCGGGAGGAGGAGCTCATGCGCTTGGAGGGGGAAAGCTTCCGCCCCGTCCCGCCTCCCCAGGGAATTCGCGTGCGTCGAGCCACCCTGGACGATCTCCCGGCTCTGGTGGCCTTCTACGCGGACGCGGAGGAGATGACCCGTTCCCCGGCCGCGGTGGAGCATCCCCTGCGGGATCGGCGCATCTGGCTGGCCGAGCGGGGTGGGACCATCCTCTCCACCGCTCTGACCAACGCGGAGCTGCCGGAGATGGCCATGATCGGCGGGGTCTACACTCGGCCCGCGGCCCGGGGGCAGGGACTGAGCAAGGCCGTCTGTTCCGCCCTCTGCGCGGAACTCCTACGCGAAGGCCGGCAACCGGTGCTCTACTGGGGCAATCCGGCTGCCGGTGCGGTCTATCACAGGTTGGGTTTTCGACCTATCGGGACCTGGCGGTCCGTGCGTTTGGAGGCGAGGGAAGGGACGGCGTGACGGGGATCAGGGGGTGGCAGGGCTGGGGACCACGTTGGCGTCCACCAGCGCGTCCCGCAGGGTGGCGCGGGCCCGGCTCAGGCGGGATTTGACCGTGCCCAGGGGCAGGCCGAGCATCTTGGCGGCCTCCCCGTAGTCGTAGCCCTGCACATCCACCAGCAGGATCACGTCCCGATGCCAGGTGGGCAGGGTCTCGATGACCCCCAGGAGGGTCTCCATGCGCTCCCGGCGCAGGGCGATGGTTTCCGGGTTGTGGCTCTCCTCCGGGGCGGGGAATTCGGTGTTGGACTCCTCGAAGATCTTGTCCAGGCTGATGGCCTGGCGGCAGCGCTGCCGGCGCAGGTGATCGTAGCAGGTGTTGGTGACGATGCGCAGGAGCCAGGAGCGGAAGTTGCCGTCCTGGAAGCGTGGCATGGCCCGATGCACCTTGATCATGGCGTCCTGGACGGCGTCCGCCGCGGCCTCTTCGGTGCGCAGGATGTGCTGGGCCACCCGCTCGGCTGCTTTCCGATAGTACTCCATCAGTTTGCTGAAAGCGCCCTCGTCCCCCAGCCGGGCAGCCTGGATCATGGCGGACAGCTCCATGGCCAGCCCTTCACCGCCGGTGTAGCGGCGATGGGCCGGATCGAGGTGGGGTGTCCACGGGGCGGTCAGGGCCTGGGAACTGTTCAAACTCATGGTCAACTTACCTCCTCGGTGTAGGGGTCCGCGTGAACAGAGTTGACTTCTCACGAGCGTGGTGGGACGGTCACGAGGTGCCGCTTGTTGAACAGGATACAGGATTTTCTGGATCCTGCTTGCGTTTTGGTCAACGTCGGGCGCACTTTTCTCCTACGCCTTTCTGCGTTTTCTCCGACGTTTTGCGGACGCTTCGCATAGCGAAAAGGAGGCGGCCCGAGTCCCGCAGGCCTCGATTTTCGCGAACCCTGGGGCTCCCCGTCCCACCCATCCGCCAGGCAAAACAAAAGGCCCGGCCTTCCGGTCGGACCTGCATCTCCTCTGCTTCCTCGCTTGTTTTCGCGCCTCGTCCGCGCCTCGTCCGCTCCTCACTCCGCCTGCAGCTGATAGCCGTAGCCCCGGATGGTCTGGATGAAACGGGGCTCTCCCCGGTTGCCGGGCTCGATGCGGCTGCGCACCCGGCTCACCATGCGGTCGATGTTGGCATCGTAGATGTCCCCTTCCGCCTCGGGCCAGACGGCCATGGCGATCTCGTCCTTGCTCACCACCCGGCCCTGGTTCTGGTAGAGAAACCAGAGCAGCTCAAACTGTTTGACGCTCAGGGGCGGATCCAGGCGCTGCCCGTCCACGTAGACCTGGCGAGTGGCCGGGTCCACCCGTAGCCCGCGCTCGGCCACTGGATCCAGGGAGGGGGCCGTGATGGTGGCCGAGGGGTCCAGGAAGCGGAAGCGGGTGGAGGCGAACTGCACCTCGCTGCCGTCCTCCAGCCAGGCCGTGCTCCCGGATGGGACCCGCTGGCCGTTCACGTAGACGCCGTTCTTGCTGCCCAGGTCGTGGACCTGGTAGGCGTCGTCGATGCGCCGGATCTCCGCGTGGTGCCGGGAAGCGTAGGGATCCTGGAGGACGATGTCCGAGCTGCTGGAGCGGCCGATGCGGGTGATCTCCTGGCGCAGCTCGTACTCCTGGCCCGTGCAGGGGCCACTCAAACAGAGTAGTTTCCCGAATTGGCTCACCGTTCGCCTTGCCTTTTCCCGTTTGTGTGGACGGAAGATGCTCATGGGACGGTTGTCTCCGATGAAGCCAGGGGCTTGACCCTCGACTGCTTTGGTCCCGTCTGGACGTGTGCTAGAATTGGGCGGGAACGTCGGGCCGGGAGAGACCGTGTACCCTGGGCGGGCGCCTCTCCAGGGCGTTCCACGGGCAAGCTGGAGGAGAAGCTTACGGCATTGGATCATACCAGCAAGCCCCGCTGCTGGCAAAATGACGCCGCTCTGGGAACGGTCCGACCAGCGGCAGCGTTACAGGAAGCAACCCTCCCGCTCGGCCATCTGGTAGCAACGCACACATCCCTTGATTTGCCCCATGACCCATTCCCCGGAGCACCCGGAAGGCAACGAACAACCCAACCAGGGCCCTGAGCCCGGCGCTTCCTGGCAGGCCAACTGGCTGGACCTGACCGGTCACCGGGTGGGCCGCTATGTCATCGGCCGGCGACTGGGCAGCGGCGGCGCGGCCGCGGTCTACCAGGCCTACGACCAGGTGCGGGGGATCTCCGTGGCCTTGAAGCTCCTGCCTCCCGGCGCGGATCCCGTCTCCCGCTCCCGGTTCCGCCAGGAAGCCCGCACGGCCGGGACCCTGCGCCACCCCCACATTGTCCGCACCCTGCAGGTGGGCGATTCCCCAGAGGATGGCATGGCCTACATCGCCATGGAGCTGGTGGAGGGGGAGAGCCTGGCCCGGCTGCTGGAGTGGCGAGGGCACCTAGGCCCGGAGGAGAGCTGCAACCTGCTGGAGCCCATCGCCCGGGCCCTGGCCTACGCCCACGAACAGGGCGTCATCCATCGGGACGTGAAGCCCAGCAACATCCTCCTGCGCCCGGCCAGCCCAGGGACCCCCAACAGCGTCCAGCTGGAGGCCCTGGACCACCCGGTGATCCCCCTGCTCACGGACTTCGGCATCGCCAAGGCCCTGGACATGCCCGAGCTCACCAACATGGGGCGCACCATTGGCACCCCGGCCTACATGGCGCCAGAGCAGTGCGCCGGTCGCCGGGACGTGGACGGCCGGGTGGACATCTACTCCCTTGGCGCAGTGCTCTACCGCTGCCTGGTGGGCCGCCCTCCCTTCGCGGGGACCACCACCCAGGTCCTCCACGCCCACGTCTACGAG
>WGCB01000667.1 GCA_015494005.1 Caldilineaceae bacterium | reverse complement strand
GTGATCTCGTAGGCGCTGGGCACCTCGAAGCAGGCCGCGGAGACATCCCGGCCCGCCCGCACGTGCCCGCCCGCCTTGTCCGCGGCCACGCCCAGCCGGTGCAGCCCGGCCAGGAGCCCGTTGCTCAGGCGCAGGTAGGCGTCCATGACCCCGCCGGCCATGCGGGGCTCGTCGGCGGGGGCGGCCACGGAGTAGGTGAGCTCGTCCGTGTGCAGGATGGCCCGGCCGCCGGTGGTCCGCCGCACCACGTCGTAGCCCAAGCGCTCCACGGCCGCCATGTCGATCTCGTTGACCGGCTGGTGGCGGCCCAGGCTCACCGCGGGCGGCTCCCAGCGGTAGAAGCGCAGGGTGGGCGGCGCCTCCCCTGCGGCGCAGGCCAGGGCGATGGCCTCATCCACGGCCATGTTGGCCGGGCCGGAGCGGGGCTCCGTCTCCAGGATCAAGCGCCAACGGGCGCGAGGGAAGCTCTCCGCCGGTGCAGGATTCACAGCAGGCTCCGGGCCATGGGATGGGCTCATGGAATTCACCTCACTCCAGGAAGGGCAGGTCCGCCACGGTGACCGGCTGCCCCTGGACTTCCAGGGCGACGCCGGGTCGATTGTGGGGCCGCTTGACGATGCCCAGGGCCACGGGAGCCTCCAGGCCCGGGCTGTAGGCGCTGCTGGTGACCCGGCCCACCTCCCGGCCGTCCGCCGTGACCGGCGCCCCCACAGGCAGGAGCGCCCCCGCGGCCGGGTCTGGGGCCAGACCCACCAGGGTCTTGGTCACCTTGTCGTAGGTGATCTGCCGGGCGATGATCTCCTGGCCGGTGTAGCAGCCCTTGTTCTCCGCGCAGGCCCAGGCCAGCCCCGCCTCCAGGGGATTGTACTCCCCGGTGAGCTCGTGGCCGGGCCAGGGACGCCCCAGCTCCACCCGGCGGATGGTCACGGCCTGGTCGTCCTCCAGGAGCCGAGCCCCGGCCTCCTGCAGCCGCTGGGTCCAGGCCGCCAGGACGGGGGACGGGGCCAGGATCACCGCGCCGGGCACGCCGAAGCCCTCCTGCTTGACGAAGACCGCCCCCTCCCGCTCCCGGAAGCGCCCCTCGGGAGCCTGGGCCAGCTCCACACCCAGCCCAGCCAGGAGGGTCCATGCCTGGGGCCCCATGAGCCGAGCCCGGGCATACCCTGCCATCTCCTCCACCGTCACCTGGTCCATGAAGAAGATCTTGCCTCGCAGGCTGCGGGCCAGGGCCTGGGTTTCCCCAGCTGCAGGGAGGAGCCAGAGCTCCTCCGGCTGGCAGAGGACGGTGAAGACGTGCTCGATGCGGGCCACCGGGCTGGTCAGCACCGTCACCGCCCCGTCCCCGGGCTGGAGGATGGCCATGTTGTTGCTGGTCATGCGCTGGAGGAAGTCCACCCGATCCACCCCGGCCAGACGCAGGACGCCCGCGTCCGGGAGGATCCAGAGCCCGGCCCCCTGGCGCAGGTGACGGTACTCCTCGGCCACCCGGCTGGCTTGCTCGACTGGTTGGCTGGTTGACTGGTTCACTGGCACGCTCCTCCTGGCCTGCTCTAACGCCTGCCGTAACGCAGGGCGAACTCCACGACACGATAGAACATGGCCTCCCCCGCGGGCGTCATGTCCTCCCCCACCTGCAGGTAATGGCTCACATCCTGGTAATAGAATACCTCCACCGGCACCCCGGCTTTCCGCAGGGCCGCTTCCAGTTCGTAGGCCTGGTCGATGGGGATGATGCGGTCCGCGTCCGTGTGGACGATGAGAGTGGGGGGCAGCTCCCCTGCGGTGTAGACCGGCGAGTAGCGCAGGAAGGGCAGGGGATAGAGGTTGGCCGGCCCCAGGGCAGGGATGAGCAGGGCATATTTCTCCGGGATCTCCAGCCGCCCCGCGTAGAAGTCCGCCGCGCCCTTGAAGGCGTCGCTGATCCCACCCACCGTGACCCAGGCCGCGAAATCTTCCCGCTCGTCCCGCAGCAGCCGGTGCAGGATGGCGCTGCTGAAGCTTCCGCCCAGGGCCACCGCCGGCCGGGTGCCCACCTCCACACCCAGGTGACCGCCCCGAGCCAGGGCCAGGGCCACCCGCGCGTCCAGGGTGTGGGCGTCGATGTCCACGCCCCGGGCTCCGCTGGGGGAGATGGCCACCAGGACGAACCCCTGGGAGGCGAAGGCCACGCTCACCGGCTCCCAGCCGTCGATGACGCCGGGGTAGACCGCGAAGAGCAGGGGCAGGTCCCCGGTCAGGGTGTCGGTGATGGGCCGGTAGATCCGCAGGGAGTCCACCAGCGCGCCGGCCCGGCGGAACTGGAAGCGCTGCGCCAGGGCGGTGGCCCCGGCGGGGAAGGGCGCTGTGGCCGTGTAGACCGACCCTGCTTCCAGCTCCACGGCCTGGGGCAAGGGC
>WGCB01000666.1 GCA_015494005.1 Caldilineaceae bacterium | reverse complement strand
TCTGGGCGGGATGGCTCATGGCTCCTCCGGATGTCATTGGACGGCTGTTTCGGGAGGGCCCACGCGGCCCATCCCTGCGGATAGGACCAGGGCGCCCAGGCCGAAGTGCCAGGGGCTGGCCCTCCGGGGGATCGGCGGCCGGGCTGCCTCCTGGGTGAAGGCCGACCCGTAGGCCCGGCCCAGTCCCTGGCCAGCGTAGTCCAGGAGCAGGCGACCAGCTCCGGTGGCCGGGTCGATGGCCAGGATCTGGGTGCCGGAGACGCCGAACAGGTGCTGGTTGTCGTTGGTGGCCAGCCCCAGCACCTCCGGGTAGCCGATGGAGCCCAGCGCCGTGCCCTAGCCGCTGGTCGGGTCCAGCAAAACCAGGATGTCGTCCGGGGAGTCGGGGCTGGTGCTGCTCAGGGTGAGCAAGCCGTTGACGAAGGCCAGGTCCCCGGAGGAGCTGTAGGGAATGCCGCCGGAGCCCAGGAGCTGGGCCCGCCCCGTGGACGGATCCAGCCGGTAGAGCTCGTCGCTGGCCGCCAGCAAGGTCCCGGAAGCGTCGAAGACCAGGGAGTTGACCTGGACGCCCAGTTCGCCGATGGGCTGGCTGGTTCCGTCCGCCGGGTCGATGGTGTAGAGGACGCCTCGGCCCACGCCAAAGAGATGGCCCTCTGGGTCGAAGGCGATATCGTCCATGGGTGTCACCATTTCCCCCTGGATCGTCACCTGGCCGGTCTGGACGTTCACCGTGCCCAGCTGGCCCCACTGGTCCGAGATCCAGAGGGTGGGCCCGGGGTCTGCTGGGGGCGGGCCCTGGCGGATGGGCAGGACGGCGATCCAGAGCAGGATGGCCCACACACTTCGACCTGGCTGGAACATGGACGGCTCCTGGTGGCGAGGGACGCGGGCTAGGTGTGGATCTCCACCATGTGCTGCACAGAGCGCTGGATCAGTTCTTCCAGCGCGGGCAGGTGGATCTGCGCCAGGCGCTTGAGGTAGAGACAGGACTTGCCGGTCCGGTGTTTGCCCAGGGCCTGGAGGAGCTCATCGTACCCATCGAAGCCGTCCATGATGTAGAGGGTCAGGTTCTGCTTCCGGGGCGAGAAGCCGATGAGGAACCAGTCGCCCTCCCGTCCACTGGCGTACTTGTAGTGGTAGCTCCCGAAGCCCACGATGCTGTCCCCCCACATGACCGGCTCCTCCTGGGTGGCCTGACGCATGAGCTCCAGCACCGTGAAGGCGTCCCGGCGTTTGGTCTCGTCGGGGATGCGGTTCAGGAATGCCTCCACGCTGCCGTCGGTGGGTCTGGTCTTGAGTTCGGCCATGATCTCCCTCCTTCCTGGCCCTTTCCCTGGCCTGGGAGAGCCAATTCGAGCCGCTCTTTGCCCGCAAACTGCCCTGGAGTGGGTCTCGCGGGGGCTATGCTGGCCGTGGCGGAAAGGTTCCGCGGCAGGTTTGCCAGTGCAAGGAGAGCCGAGATGAAACACCCATCCACGCTGTACGCCCACCGGGTCCTGGCCCATTCCAGGCAAGGCAAGGAGGGGCATCCGGGTCTGTCCTCGAGGGTCTACCACCTGGCGGCCTGGTCCGACCGGTCGGGTAGGGCCATGATACACGCTTTTCGGAGAACTGACCAGCTCTGTTTTGGCTGTGCCGTCGCGCTCCTCTTCCGGATCGCCGGGCAACTGTGGCCTGTGTGACGGGAATCGGGCGCCGGAAAGGTGCTAAACTGCGGTCAATTTGAAAGCGGAAGTTTTCCTGGCTCTCACCGGATGCGCCATCCGGCGGGTCCGTGACCCGCCTAGCGCTTCCATAACTGCCGGTTTCAATTGGACCTGAGTGTAACTCGACGACCGGGTAGACCATGGCGTCCGGAAACCTTGTGTCCCGGAGGTTCCAGAGGCGTTGTAGCCACGCATGTCCCGGCAAGGTCGGGACATAAACTCTCGATCGGATCAGGACGGGGGTCTCAAGACAGGAGGCGGGGGATGGGCTAGAATCGAACCGTGACATGGCTGGTCCAAGGTCCCGCCTCGACCCAAACCATTCGCACGTTCGTCACGACACTGCCGCTAGAAAGGAGAGGGACTGTCATGGAAACCATCTTGAAAAGGATCGGGCTCGGGCTGGCAGGCCTGGCAGGGCTCCTGGTCGTCGCCGCTGGGCTGGTCTTCTTCCTCAGCGAAGCCCGCATGAACAAGCGCTACACCGTTCCAGAGGAGGCCGTTCCTGTCGTCTCGGACGCAGAGACCCTGGCTCGGGGAGAGCATTTAGCCACTATCCGCGGCTGCACCGACTGCCATAGCGCCAATCTGGGGGGAAGAGTGTTCATCGAGGACCCGGCTCTCGGCACGATCGTTGCCAGCAATCTCACCTCGGGCCGGGGCGGCATTGGTGGCGCCTACGATGACGAAGATTGGGTGCGAGCCATCCGCCACGGTGTCGGACCGGACGGCAAGCCCCTGCTCTTCATGCCCTCGCATGAGTTCTACTATCTCAGCGATGACGACCTGGGCGCACTCATCGCCTACATGAAACAAATCCCTCCCGTGGACAACGAACCACCCCAGAGTTCGGTGGGCCCCTTGGGACGCGTCCTCTTCCTGGCCGGACAGCTTCCCCTGCTCCCCGCGGAGCGTATCGACCACGAAGCCCCACGGCCGCCTGCTCCCAGGGCTGGCGTCACCGTGGAGTACGGTCAGTATCTGGCCACGGGCTGTGT
>WGCB01000665.1 GCA_015494005.1 Caldilineaceae bacterium | reverse complement strand
GTTTTGCGAGATGGCTGTGACGGGACATGGACGTTCCGGGCTCGGTGAACGAAAAACAGCACGGGCACTTTTCAGCCGGTGGAGGGCCGCCTCCAATTAGGCCAAAACGCCTGCTTTTCTGTCAAACAGCCGGGGGACTGCCGGGATTTTGCGTTTCTTTTGCGCTGTCCTGGTAGCCTGCGACCATGGAACGCACCTGCATGGAAATGCACTTTGTCGCCGTACTTCACCCTAGCGAGAACGAAGGAGGACCCCTATGAATCCACAGTCTGCAAAGCTCTGGACGCATCGACTGCACCGATTGGCCCTTTCCCTGGCCGTGGCCAGCCTCCTGGCCTTGGGCGGCTTCCTGGCCTTCCACTCCCTGGGCTCGGCCCACATGCCGGAGGAGCCCGGCAGCCCGAACAACACGCCGCCCACCGCGGCCTTCACCGTGGACCCGCCCCAGGGCGTGGTGGGCACGGTCTTCCGCTTCGATCCCATCAGCTCCTCGGACGCGGAGGATTCGGACGCCTTCCTGCAGGCCCGTTTCGATTTCGACGGGGATGGCACCTACGACACGTCCTGGCTCAACCCCACCAACCCTCCCTACCCCTACAGCTACTCCGCCGTGGGCAGCTACACCGTCACCCTGCTGATCGAGGACACCGGCGGCCTCACGGACACGGTCAGCCAGGTCCTGCAGGTGGGGGATCCGGGCGGCAACACGCCGCCCACGGCCCACTGCACCGCCACCCCTTTGACCGGGACGGTGGGCACGGTCTTCACCTTCAGCGCGGCCACCAGCACGGACGCCCAGGACAGCGCCGCCGGGCTCCAGGCCAAGTGGGACATCTACGGCTCCGGCGACTTTCGGGGCGCCTGGAAGCCCGTCACCGAGGTGGTGACGGCCTCCTACAGCTCGAACGGCATCCACGAGGTGGATCTCTGGGTCATGGACAGCGGCGCCCTGACCGATGAGACCTCCTGCCAGGTGGAGGTGGTCCCCCCGGGCGGGAACACGCCGCCCACCGCCCGCCTGACCGTCTCCCCCACCACGGGCACCATCACCACCACCTTCACCTTCGACGCCCGGGGCAGCACCGACCCAGAGGACGACATCAGCCGCCTGAGCGTGCGCTTCGACTGGACCAACGACGGCACCTACGACACCGGCTGGCTCAATGCCTCCCAGACCTGGCAGAACACCTACAGCCACACCTGGGGGCAGATCGTGGCCAAGGCCATGGTCCAGGACAGCGGCGGCCTCACCGACACCGCCGCCGTCACCATCACCGTGACCACGCCCTACCAGGTCCACCTCCCCCTGGTGCGGCGCTGAGGTTCAGGAGGGCGGCGCCATCCGGCGGAGCAAGGCTTGGGCCTGCTCCAGATGGCGGGAACGCTCCGGGTGGGGATCCGGCAGGTGACGCCCCAGCTCCAGGTGAAGCAGGGCCTCCTCGTGGACCAGGCCCAGGCGCTGGGCCTCCTGGATGCCCTGCCGCCAGCGGGAGCGAGCCCGGCCGGACTTCCCCTGGAGCTGGCAGAGGAGCCCCTCCCACAGCAGGGCCCGGGGCCGAGCGATGGGGAAGACCCGGGCGTACCGCTTCAGTGCCCCCAGGGCCTGGCGCGCCGAGCGCTCCAGCTCCGCCGGGGATGGCCCGCCCTCACCCGCCTGCCAGAGACGGAGGAAGATCTCCGCCGCGCCGCTGTAGCCCTCCACGTTGTTGTAGGTGGTGGGCGAGGCCCCGGCCAGGATCCGGAGGGCCTCCTGGGCGGCCTCCAGCCCCGCGGCCTCCTCGCCCCGAGCCAGGTGAAGGGAGGCCAGGGTCCCGTACTCCCCCAGGGAGGTGCCCGGGCCAGGGCGCTGGCGACGGTGGGCCAGGCTGGCCTGGAGGAGCGCCAGGCCGGACTCCAGCAGGGCTTGGGCCCGCTCCTGCGCCGGCCCTGGGGCTTCCCCTGCCAGGCCGCTGGAGAGGAGGAGGGCCTGAGCCTGTTTGAGCAGGCACTTGGCCATGCCGGACGTGCCCCAGGCCTCCACCTGACTGTCTCCTCGTTGCCGGGCCGAGCGGCGGATCCCCTCCCAGAGGGCCATGGCCTGGTCCAGCTGGCCCAGGTGGTAGTGGCGCCCGGCCAGGATCACGGTGCACTCCTCCCAGCGCCTGGGATCGGCCACCTGCCGGGCCAGCTCCGCCCCTTCTCGGGCCGCTGCCTCGGCCTTCCTCCACGCCCCCACCCCCATCCAGTAGATGGCCAGGACCTCCAGCACCCAGGCCAGGCTGGCCGGGTCCTGGAGGGAGCGAGCCACCCGCTCCGCCAGCCGGCCGTAGCCCGGGGCCAGCCGGTGGGCCGGGATCAACCCCAGCCCCAGGCAGGTGTTGGCGTAGAGCCGGGCCAGGACCGGGGACGGCGGGGCGGCCTCGGCCCGGTTCAGCCCCCGCAGCGCGGCGTAGATGGCGGGCAGTTTGCGCTCCGCGAAGTAAAGGAGCTGGCTCAGCCGTTCGTAGACCTGGGCGGCCTCCAGCTCTGGGCTCGGACGGGGCGGGGTGGCGGGGGAGACCGCCTGCGCCTGGACAGCCGATCCCAGGCGGCGGCCCAGCTGACCCAGGAATTCCCGCAGCAGAGCGGGGCCGAGCTTCCACGAGGAGGGCAGGGGACGATCCAGGGCCACCAGGCTCCCATGCAGGGCCTGCCAGCTCTCGCCCATGCGCCCCACGCCCAGGTAGGCCTCTCCCAGAGCCCGTTGCCACCGGGCCCACTGCAGGGGATCGCCCCACCCGGGCTCGGCCTGGGCCAGGGTCTGGCTGTAGAGGTGGATGGCCTCGGAGTGTCGGCTCTGCTGCCGGTAGAAGGCGCCCAGCCCCTCCACGTAGCGGACCACCTGGGGCCAGGCTCGCCGGGCCAGGGCCTGTTGCCAGCCCGCCCGCAGGTTGCCCAGCTCCTGGATCACAGCCCGCACGGCCTCCGGATTCCGCTCCGCCAGTGCGGCTCGGCGCCCCTCCAGGAAGTCGGCAAAGTAATCCCGGTGGCGGGCCAGGACCCGGGCCTCGTCCCCCTGCTCGCGCAGCTTCTCCCGGGCGAACTGGCGCAGGGTCTCGTGCATCTCGAACCGGCCCAGCCGATGGGAGCGCAGGAAGGACTTGTCCGCCAGGGCCAGCAGCCTGGGAAGGGGACACCCCGCCACCTCCAGGGCAGCCTGCCGGGTGAAGCCCCCCTGGAAGACGGCCAGCCGACCCAGGCTCTCCTGCTCGTCCCGGCAGAGCAGAGCCCAGGAGTACTCGAACACAGCCCGCAGGCTGCGATGCCGCTCCGGGGTGTCCTGGAGGGGGCTGGCCAGGAGATCCAGGCTGCACTCCAGCTCTCGGAGGATCTCCGGGCAGGAGAGATGGCGGGTCAGGGCGCCGGCCAGGCGGATGGCCAGGGGCAGCCCGTCCACCAGACGGCAGATGGCGGCCACCGCCCCGGCCTCCTCCTCCGTGAGCCGGAAATCCGGGCGGACCCGCCGGGCGTGCTGGACGAAGAGGGTCACCGCGTCGTACTCCAGCAGGGCCTGGGTGGTCCCCTGGGCCGGCGTCTCCAGTCCGGAGAGGGCCAGGAGGTGCTCCTGGGCCAGGTTCAGCCGCACCTGGGAGGTGACCAGCAGCTTGGGTCCCCGGCACTGGTCCAGAAAGCGGGCTAGAAAACCGGCCCCGGAGATCAGGTGCTCGAAGTTGTCCAGGACCAGCAGGGTCCGCCGGTCCTGCAG
>WGCB01000664.1 GCA_015494005.1 Caldilineaceae bacterium | reverse complement strand
CCGGATGTGACGGTCCTGCCCCGGTTCGTGGACACAGAGAGCTTCGTTCCCCGGCTCTATCTGCGGGAGGAGAACGGGGAGCTGCAGGCCGAGCTGCGCTTCGCCTACGACGAGTACGAGCTGCCCTACGACAAGAACGGATCCCCCTACAGCCTGGTCTGGGTCTCGCCGAAGAGTCTGGAGGTGGCCTGGCTACGGCGCTGGCCGCAGCAAGAGGAGGAGCGGGCCCGGGCCCTCTCCCAGTTCGGCCTGAAGCGAGGCAAGCCCCCGGGCACGTTCCTCCTGCGCAAGCGGGTGGACACGGTGGATTTCCTGCTGAAACACCTGCCTCGCCTGGCCGCAGCCGGCTACGAGATCTACGGCGAGGAGTCCATCCGCAGCGTGCGGGTCAACCGCAATCGGCCCACCATCGCCTTCCAGGTCAGCTCGGGCATCGACTGGTTCGACGTGGCGGCCGTGGTGAAATTCGGGGAAGTGGAGGCATCCATCAAGGAGCTGCGCCGGGCCCTGCGCAAAAAGGAGCGCTACATCAAGCTGGCCGACGGCAGCATCGGCGAGATCCCGGAGGAGTGGATCGAGCGCCTCCGTCGCCTCTTCGGCGTGGCCCAGGTCACGGAGGACGAGGAGCTGCGCTTCGACGCCATCCAGGTCACCCTGCTGGACCAGCTCCTGGCCGAGGCGGACGGCCTGCAGGCGGACGAGCGCTTCCGGGAGCGGCTGGAGCGGCTGCGAGGCTTCCAGGCCATCCAGGAGAAGCCCCTGCCCCAGGGCTTCGTGGGCGAGCTGCGCCCCTACCAGGTGGCCGGCTACCACTGGCTCCACTTCCTCCACGACTACGAGATGGGCGGCTGCCTGGCCGACGACATGGGCCTGGGCAAGACGGTCCAGGTCCTGGCCTTCCTCCAGTCCCTGCGGGAGCAGGGCCACACCCAGGCGCCGGACCTGATCGTGGTGCCCAAGTCCCTGCTGGTCAACTGGGAGCGGGAGGCGGCCCGCTTCACCCCGAACCTGCGGGTGCGGATCCACGCGGGCAAGGATCGGGCCAAGGACCCCGGGGCCTTCGCGGAGGACGACCTGGTCATCACCACCTACGGGCTGGTCCTGCGGGACCTGGCCATGCTGCGGCGGACGCGCTTCCACTACGTGGTGCTGGACGAATCCCAGGCGGTGAAGAACCCCCTGGCCAAACGGTCTCGGGCCGTGCGGGCCCTGGAGAGCGACCACCGGTTGGCCCTCACCGGCACCCCGGTGGAGAACAACACCCTGGAGCTCTGGTCCCTCTTCGCCTTCCTCAACCCGGGGCTGCTGGGCTCCCTGGAGTACTTCCGCTCGGAGTTCGCCAACCCCATCGAGCGGCGCAAGGACGAGGAGACCGCCAACATGCTCCAGCGCATGGTCCATCCCTTCATCCTGCGCCGCACCAAGGAGCAGGTGGCCCCGGAGCTGCCGCCCCGCACCGAGCGCATCCTCTACACGGACATGGAGCCGGCCCAGCGGCGGCTCTACGAGCGCTGGCGGGACTACTACCGAGGGATGGTGCTGGGCCTGTTGGAGGAGGAGAAGGGCGGCAGCGTCCACATGAAGATCCTGGAGGGGCTGCTGCGCCTGCGCCAGATCGCCATCCACCCCAAGCTGATGGACAAGGACTTCCGGGGCCAGTCGGCCAAATTCGAGCTCCTGTTCGAGACCCTGGCGACCCTGCGGGAGGAGGGGCACAAAGTCCTGATCTTCTCCCAGTTCGTCCAGGCCTTGAAGCTCCTGCGGGAGCACCTGGACCAGGCCAAGGTCCCCTACGTCTACCTGGACGGCCGCACCCGCAAACGCCAGGAGCGGGTGGACCAGTTCCAGAACGACCCGAACATCCCCTTCTTCCTCATCAGCCTGAAGGCGGGCGGCGTGGGGCTGAACTTGACCGCCGCGGACTACGTCATCCACATCGATCCCTGGTGGAACCCCGCGGTGGAGCGCCAGGCCTCGGACCGGACCCACCGCATCGGCCAGGACAAGCCGGTCTTCGTCTACAAGCTCATCACCCGGGGCACGGTGGAGGAGAAGATCCTGGCCCTGCAGGAGCGCAAACGCAACCTGGTGGACCAGCTCATCAGCACGGAAACGGCCTTCTTCAAGCAGCTCACCCCGGACGACATCCAGCTCCTCTTCAGCCAATAGACCAGGGAGGCTCCCCGGGACGCGCAGAGGCGGGACAGCCAGAGCACTGTCCCGCCTTTCCGCGTTGTTGGCTGCGATTCGAATGTCCCTCACACTGGCCCGAATTTCCCCTCCGGGTCCAGCACGCCCTTCACCCGCTGGGCGAAGACGCCCCCAGGCAGTGCCCCCAGCCAGGGCCCCGGGGATCCGTCCCCGCCCCGCAGGACCAGGCCGGTGAGCCCGTAGGCCTGGAGCAGCTCGGCCAGCAGGGCCAGCTTCCCGGGCCAGGCCACCCAGGCCAGGTTGCCCCCCACGCTGTAGCGCCGGTCCGCGCCAGCCCGGGCCAGGGCTTCGTCCAGGGCCGGGATGCCCTGGGGCGTCACCGGGACCTTGACCAGGGCCGTGCCCTCCGGCTGCCAGGTGAAGTCCAGCATCCCCTGCCAGTGGACCGACTCCTGGCCCCCGGTGACGGGCTCCCCTTGGCCCAGGAAGGCCCGCAGCTTGTCCAGCCGGGGACCCAGGGTGGAGGCCAGGCCGCCCAGCCGCACCCAGAGCCGCCAGCCAGCCGCAGATCCGCCGGGCTCCACCGGGTGGAAGTCCAGGGCGTGGAGGTCGAAGGGGCTGCGGCCCAGGCGGAAGAGGAGGGGCAGCAGGGCGTCCAGGTCCGGCAGGTCCACCCCCAGGGAGGCGTAGGCCAGGGGCTCGGGGAAGACCTTGAAGGTCACCTCCGCGAGGACGCCCAGGCTGCCCAGGCTGCCCACGAACAGCTTGGGGAAGTCGAAGCCGGCCGCGTTCTTCACCACCTTGCCCCCGCCCCGGACCAGCTCCCCCTGCCCGTCCACGAAGCGGACGCCGATGAGGAAGTCCCGCACGCCGCCGTAGCGGAAGCGGCCCGGGCCGTTGGTCCCTGCGGCCACCACGCCGCCCAGGGTGGCCCTGGCCTGGGCCAGGGGCGGGTCGAAGGGCAGGTACTGGCCCTGCTCCGCCAGCATCTCCTGGACCTGAGCCACGGGCGTCCCGGCCAGCGCGGTGAAGGTGAACTCCTCCGGCTCGTACTCCAGGACCCCGGCCAGGCCGGAGAGGTCCAGGAGCGTGGCCCCTGCCGGAGGGGTGGAGAGGGCCGGCTTGCTCCCCCCGCCCCGGACGTGGAGGCGAGGCTGGGCGCGCACCGCGTCCTGGAGGGCGGGGACGGTCTGGATGGAAATCACCTCACGGATCATGGCGGAATCTCCTGGGAATGGGCAAGGAGGAATGCGCAAAGCCAACGAGACATTGCCAACTCCCCACTTCTTGCTTCTCACTCCCCTTGTTTCCTACTCCCCAATCGCCAACATCTTGCCCCGGTTGGCCAGCTCCCGGCCATCCACGGCCCGGCGCACCCGGTGCATGAGGGCCATCTCCGTGGGGCCGAACATGCGGGGCAGGAAGGAACGCTTCTCCACGCCCACCCCGTGCTCCCCGGTGATAGAGCCGCCCAGGTGGATGCAGAGGTCCAGGATCTTGCCGGCCAGCTCCTCGGCCCGCTCCAGCGCGCCGGGCTCTCGGCCGTCGAAGAGGATGAGGGGATGCAGGTTGCCGTCCCCCGCGTGGAAGACGTTGGCCACGGGGATGCCGTACTCCCGGCTGAGGGCGCTGATGGCGGCCAGGGCCTCCCCCAGCTTGCTCCGGGGCACCACCCCATCCTGGACGATGTAGTCGGGGGCCAGCCGGCCCACCGCGGAGAAGGCCGCCTTGCGCCCCTTCCAGATCCGGGCCCGCTCGTCCCCGCCCTGGGCCGTGCGCACCTCCACCGGCTGGGTGCCCTGGATGACCTGGAGGAGTTGGGCGAACTCCGCCTCCACTGCCACCTCCTCCCCCTCCAGCTCCACGATGAGCAGGGCTTCGGTGCGGGGGTAGCCGGCCTGGGCGCCCACCTCCGCGGCCTGGATGGCCAGCCGGTCCATGATCTCCATGGCGCCGGGCAGCAGGCCCGAGGCGATGACCGCGCTCACCGCGTGGCCGGCCGCCTCCAGGCTGTCGTAGGCAGCCAGGACCGTGCGGAAGGTCTCGGGCAGGGGCAGCAGGCGCAGGGTGATCTCCAGGGCGATGCCGAAGAGCCCCTCGCAGCCCACGAAGAAGCCGGTCCAGTCCGGTCCCACGCCCTCCAGGCTCTCCCCACCCAGGTGGACCACCTCCCCATCGGGCAGGACGGCCTTGATGCCCAGGACGTGGTTGCTGGTCATGCCGTACTTCAGGCAGTGGGCCCCGCCGGAGTTGAAGGCCACGTTGCCACCGATGGTGCAGATGGGTTGGCTGGAGGGGTCCGGCGCGTAGTAGAGGCCGTGGGGTTCCGCAGCCTGGGAGACGTGGAGGTTCACCACCCCCGGCTCCACCACCGCGAGGCGCTGGTCCGGGTCCAAGCGCAGGATGCGGTTGAGCCGGTTCAGGGCGATGACGATGCCCTCCGCCACGGGCAGGGAGCCGCCGGAGAGGCTGGTGCCGCTGCCCCGGGCCACGAAGGGCACGCGGTGGCGGTGGCAGAGGCGCACTGTCTCGATGACCTCCTCCTGGCTCTCGGCCAGGACCACGGCCTCGGGCCGCTGGTGGAAGGCGGTCAGCGCGTCGGACTCGTAGGCGGCCAGCTGGGCGGTGCGGGTCAGCAGCCGCTCCGGGGGATAGAGGCGGGCCAGCTCCTGGAGGAGGGGATGGGTGTGGTCCATGGGGCGACGCTCCCTGAATGGAACGGACGAAGCGGGTTGGGCGACCGGAAACACAGGGGAGAGGTGTCCTCATT
>WGCB01000663.1 GCA_015494005.1 Caldilineaceae bacterium | reverse complement strand
TTGCCCAGTAACCCAATCACCCAACCTTCTTTCTTGCTCTCTCCCGGAACTTGGACCAAAATAGGAAGACCCCTTTGGTCTGGCCCAACTCTTTTTCTCTGCCACAGGAGCATCCCATGCACGGCCCACTCCACCACTTTCTGGAACAAAATCTGCCCGCCTACCTGGATCTCCTCCGCCAGATGGTGGCCATCAACAGCTTCACCCGCAACGTGGACGGGGTGAACGCCCTGGGAAACCTCACCGCGGAGGCCTTCGCGGAGCTGGGCTTTGAGGCCGAGCGGGTCCAGTCCACGAACCCGGACTTCGGCCGCCACCTGGTGCTGACCCGACCCGGCTCTTCGGATAGCAAGATTGGCCTCATCTCCCACCTGGACACGGTCTTCCCACCGGAGGAGGAGGTGCGCCACGACTTCCACTGGCGGGTGGAAGGGGACCGGATCTACGGGCCGGGCACGGTGGACATCAAGGGAGGCACGGTCATGATCTACATGATCCTGGCCGGGCTCCAGGCCCACGCACCGGCCATCTTCGACGCCATCAACTGGACTGTGCTCCTCAACGCCTCGGAGGAGACCCTCTCCACGGACTTCGGCGAGCTCTGCCTGGAGCGTCTGGCCGGCAAGACCCTGGGCGCGCTGGTCTTCGAGGGCGGCCGCTGGGACGAGGAGAACAACTTCGCCCTGGTGGTGGCCCGGAAAGGCATGGCCATCTACCGGGTCCTGGTGGAGGGACGGGCGGCCCACGCGGGCAGCTCCCACGACCAGGGAGCCAACGCCATCGTCCAGCTCAGCCATGTGATCCAGCGCATCGCCGCCTTGACCGACTACCAGCAGCAGCTCACCTTCAACGTGGGCACGGTCCAGGGCGGCACGGTGGTCAACCGGGTGCCCCACCGGGCGGAGGCCCTGGTGGAGATGCGGGCCTTCTCCCCGGAGGTCTTCGAGGAAGGGCTCCAGGCCATGCTCTCCCTGGCCCAGCAGGTGGACGTCACCAGCCCTGCCGACGAGTACCCCTGCCGGGTGACCATCCAGATCCTGCGCCGCACCGAGCCCTGGGCTCCCAATCCCCGCACGGAGCGCCTCTTCCGCACCTGGAAGGTGGCCGGCGAGGCTCTGGGCGCCCATCTCTACCGGGAGGAGCGGGGCGGCCTGAGCGACGGCAACCTGCTCTGGAAGAGCCTGCCCACCATCGACGGCCTGGGGCCGGCCGGGGGCAACGCTCACTGCTCCGAGCGCAGCCCGGACGGCAGCAAAGACCAGGAATTCGTCTTTCCCGCCTCCTTCGTGCCCAAGGCCATGCTCAACATCGCCGGCATCACGGAACTGGTGCGTCGGGCCGAGGTGATGGAAACGGAGTGACCCACCGCCGTGAGCCTCACTCTGCCCCGCCCCGCTCCACCCTGTCTCCCCTCGGCTGCTAGGAGCGGGTTCACCTCCGATGCCTCGCCGATGTCTCACTTCGCCTTACGCTGGAAAAAATCGTTGACAAAATAGAACATATGTGCTATTTTATTGGGGCAACGACGGTTTTTTTTCGGCGGTTGAACCCCAAAGGAGGCTGAGACGTGACGGCGCGAAAGGTGATGCATGTGGAGATCCCGGCGGCGGACAAGGAGGCGGCGGGTCAGTTCTATCAGCAGGTCTTCGGGTGGGAGTACGAGACGATGACAGAGCCGGTGCCCTACACTGTCTTCCGGAGCGGCAACCTGGGCGGCGGTTTCGTGGACCTGGACAAGGTGAAGCCCGGCGAGGTCCTGGTCTACATCGACAGCTCCGACATCGACGCCGACCTGGCCCAGATCCGCCAGGCCGGGGGCCAGACGGTGGTGCCCAAGATGGAGGTGCCTGGCATCGGCTGGCTGGCCGTCTTCACGGATCCCACCGGGAACAGGCTGGCCCTCTGGCAGGACATGCCCCCGTCCGAGTGATCGCTTTCTGGTCTGGATCCATCCCTGCCCCCCAATGCGACGAAACCCCGGCGCCCCCGCCGGGGTTTCGTCATTCGAGGGAGGTCTGTTGTCTGTTCCGCCGTCTCTCACTCGTGGCCGGCGATGCGCTCGGCCTGGCTCACCAGGTAGGCGAACTCCAGCACGTCCGGGTCCTGGTCCATGAGGCCGGTGAGGCGCTGGGCCAGCTCCCGCACCGCGCTCAGGCTGCCGTCCTGGGCCCAGTAGCTCTCCCGCAGCAGCTCCGCGTACTCGGCCACGGCCGCGTCCAGCTGGAAGGAGGGGGAGGCGTCCTGGAAGCTGGCGTGGAAGGCTTCTCGGCGGATGGCCTGGCTCAGCTCCACCACTTCGCCGCTCTCCGGATCCTGGTAGCGGATGGCCACCGTGGCGGCAGGAGCGTCGGCCACCGGCTCCTTGACGAACTTGACCTCGTACAGGGCGGTGACACTGTGGCCTGCGCCCACCTCGCCCGCGTCCACCTCATCGTTGCGGAAGTCCTCGTCGTCCACCCGCCGGTTCTCGTAGCCCAGGAGCCGGTAGCGGCTCACCACCTCTGGGTTGAAGTCCACCTGCACCTTGGCGTCCCTGGCCACCACCTGCAGGGTGCCGGTCAGCCCCTCCACGAAGATGCGCCGGGCCTCCTCCAGGGTGTCCACGTAGGCGTAGCTGCCGTCGCCGTCATTGGCCAGCTGCTCCATGAGCACATCGTTGTAGTTGCCCATGCCGAAGCCCACGGTAGTCAGGGTGATGCCCTGGTCCACGTAGCCCTGCACCCGCTTCAGGATGGAGTCCGGGCCGGTGTTGCCCACGTTGGCCACCCCGTCGGAGCAGAGGATCAGCCGGGTGATCCGCTCCGGGCGCAGCATCTCCTCCGCCAGCTGATAGCCCAGGAGCAGCCCTTCCTCCGCGTTGGTGGAGCCGTCCGGGGCCAGGGCGTTGATGGCCTGGAGGATGCGGTTCTTGTCCGCGCCGCTGGTGGGGGGCAGGACCACCCGTGCCCGGCTGCCGTAGACCACGATGGCCACCTCGTCCGTGGGCCGCAGCTCGTCCACCAGGAGGCGCAGGGAGCGCTGGACCAGCCCCAGCCGGTTCTCCTGGGCCATGGACCCGGAGACGTCGATGACGAAGACCAGGGAGGCGTCCTGCCGCTCGTCCGCCTGGATGCGCTTGGCCTGGATCCCCACCCGGAGGAGCTGGTAGTTTGCCCCGCCGAAGGGGGAAGGCGCGCCCTCCAGGTGGATGGCGAAGGCCCCTTCCTCCGGCCCAGGGTAGGGGTGGCGGAAGTAGTTGATGAACTCCTCCACCCGCACCGAGGCCGGATCCGGCAGGTAGCCGTCCTGGATCACCCGGCGGGCCACGCTGTAGGAGGCCGTGTCCACATCCATGGCGAAGGTGGAGAGGTGGTCATCCTCTGTGTCGATGAAGGGGTTCACGCCGTAGTTCTTGAAGAAGACCGCGTCGTAGGCCGCGTCGTTGACGGGCGCCGTGCCCCCGGTGCTGTAGCCGGCGGGACCCCCTTCCGCAGCCACGGCGTAGGATGGGGACGGGGCCATCTCTTGGGCAGGAGCTGCCACCGGCGCCGGGGCGCCGGTCATGGGCGAGGCGCAGGCGGTGAAGAGCAGGGTGGCGGCCAGGAGTAGGCTCAACAGGCCAGCTCGGCCGGGCCATCGCCGCATCTCCTTGCCCCGGGGATCCAGGAAGGGATGGGCGTGGGCGTAGAGGGTGCTGACGAAATGAGCGATGACGTTGGGATTCATGGGACTCTCCTTTGACTGGCTGTGCGTTCACGTGCCGTGGGGAGCGCTGGTGCTCCCGGCTGTCTGCTGACGGCTCCATCATGGCAGATGCCGGGTACACAGCAAGAGTCAAAGGTGTACCATGGGCGTGTATTTTCGTGTAACAGGGGGGAGGAGAGAGGTGGAATTGGAGGGAGCTGTGTCTAGGAAGGCCCAGATGGGGGCTGGAGACGGGAGATTGGAGATTCGGAGTGGAAGCGCTGCCTTCGCCGACTCCCAACTTCCAACTCCCAACTTCCAACTCCATTGTTGTTTGTCGGCCTGTTTGTCTCTCTCAGGGCTTCACTTCCGGGCTCAGGGGTTTGACCCGGGGCCAGGCGTGGATGGCAAAGGCCAGTGCCGCCCCGGCCTCCAGGACCCGGCCCAGGAGGATCACCGGGGCCGGGGCGCCTAGGGCCGCGCCCATCCCGGCCAGCCAGACGCCCCCGTTGATGAGGAAAAAGGCCAGCCAGGCCGGTTTCGTGTTGCCTCGGGACGAGTAGAAGCGGGGCAGGATCCAGAAGGCCACGCCCAGGGCCAGCTGCACCGTCCAGCCCACCAGGAGGAACTCGATGTGGGCCGGGAGCAGCCGCCAGAGGGCCGGATGGAGGGGCAGCCCCTTGTTCCAGAGCATGAGCCCCCCGAAGGTGAAGCCCAGGGTCAGGTGGATCAGCGCGGAGCGGACGAACCAGGCGCTCAGGCGAGGCATCTCAGCGCTCCTTTACCCGGGGCCAGGTGTTGGCCACGAAGGCCAGCCCGCCCAGCCACTGGAGCAGGGCCGAGAGGGCCAGCAGCCATCCCCAGGACGGGGCCGGGCTCACGGTCTGGGCGGGCTCGGCCACCAGGCGCAGGAGCAGCCCCAGGTTGAGCAGGGCATAGGTGGTCCAGGCCAGGGAATCGTAGCCCCGGGGCATGTCCCGCCGGTACTTGGGGAACATCCAGTAGGCGATGCCGATGATGAGCTGGGTCACCCAGCCCACCATGAAGAGGTGAAAGTAGACCGGCGTCAGCCCGATGACCAGCGGGGGCAGCTCCAGGACCGGCCGGGCGGCCACCAGCATGCCGGTCAGCAGGGCGACCACGAAGTAGACCAGGGCTGTCTTGACGAAGGTTCGGGTCACGATGGGCATGGATGCACCTCGTGGTGGGATGAACAGCAGAGTGAAACGGCCAGGAAGCAGCGGTCCTACATCTTCCCCTGCCCGGTTTCGGGTGCCGGCCCCGCGCGCATGGAGGCGATGGTGTTGGCCAGGAAGAGGAGGAGCACCACCACGTTCAGCAGACCACCCCACAGCCGCCCCGTCTGCCACCTCAGCAGGTCTCCGGCCAGGCGCAGGAGCAGGGTGATGTGGAGCAGGATCAGGTGGCTGTAGAAGCGGGGGCTGTAGTGGATGGGCAGCCCTAGCACCGCGGGGAAGATGATGGGCGCATGGCCGAAGATCATGGTGAAGACGTGGCCCAGGAAGAGGGCGTGGAGCATGGCGTCGTAGACTGGACCAGCCACCACGCCGCCTCGAAGCAGGGCCAGCACCCCGCTCACCGCCAGCCAGACGTAGCCGCTGAGCAGGCTCAGGGCGATGAACCGGGCCAGGCCCCCGGCCTTCAACCGGCGCTGGGCGATGTCATAGCGCAGGAGCCAGGCGGCCAGCCCGATCATGCCCAGGCCCACCAGGCGGGTCCCGGTGCTGTAGTCGAAGGTGGCCCAGAGGATCCCGGCCAGGAAGAGCCCGGCCACGGCCAGGAAGAGGGCCATGGTCCGGCCGCTGAGGCGCAGCAGGCGGCTGAGCTCCAGCCGTTCTCCCGCGATGGTGAGGACCAGGAACCCGGCCCACCACCAGACCACCATGTGGACAGGCCAGCCCAGGAGCCAGAGCAGATTGCCCACGGCCCACAGGGCCGCGCCCAGGGCGATGACCCAGGTGTAGAGGGCCGCGTGCATGCGCAGGATCACCCCGAAGATGGCCACCAGGAGCAGGCTGGCCAGGCTGATCAGCAGGGGCCCAGGCCAGCCCGGCACCCCCACCATCACCAGGATCCCGCCCAGGCCGGCCAGCAGGGGAGCGCCGTAGCCCCAGCGCCGCTCGATGGCCACGGCTCGCTCCAGGCTGATCAGCGCGCCCAGGAATCCGCTGACCATCAGCGGACCGTGGGCCATGGGCAGGGTGGGGCGCAGCGGGGGCCAGCCCCAGCCCATGCGGACCAGCCCGGCCCACATGGCCGCCAGCAGGAGCAGAATGGCCATGCCCATCAGGGGCAGGCGCTGCTTGGGCAGGGAGCCGTTCATGCCCCGGCCTCTGCCTGGGCCGCCTTCTCCTGGACCATGGTGAGCAGCATGTGCAGCTCTGTCCGGGCCAGGACGCTATGGGGCAGGTTGGGCGGCATGTAGACGAAAGCCCCCGGCTTGACCTCCACCTCCTCCTGGCCCAGGGTGAGGCGTCCCTCCCCAGCCAGGATGTGGAGGATGGCGGCCATGGGCGTGCGGTGCTCGGTGAGCTCCTGGCCCGGGGCGAAGCCGAAGAGGATGGCCCGAACGCTCTTCTCGTTGAGCACCGTGCGGCTCACGATGCTGTCCGGGGGGATGTCGCTGAGCAGGGCGGCCAGGTCGGGAATGTGAACGAAGTCAGTCATGGGAGAAGCCTCACGGGAGCTGGGGTTTGGAGATTGGAAGTCGGAAGTTGGAAGTTGGGAGTTGGGCGATTGGCGATAGGTTCGCCGCCACGCGTTGGTTGTCCACGGTGCAAACTACACCGTCCATTCAGGGACGCCTCACTCCGGGCACTGGAGCTCGATGAAGCGCAGCCACTCCAGGATGTCTGCCACCCGGGGCGGCGCTGGGTCGGGACGAAGTACAGCGTAGATCTCCCCGTAGCGGTCCACCACCAGGACGCTGGGCGTTCGTTCGCCGGAGATCTCGGGGCCCAGGGCGGCCCGGTGCAGCATCCCATCCGGGTCCACGAGCAGGGGCAGGCCCAAGCGGTGAGTGAGCTCCCCGGCCTGCTGCGGGGACGCCGTGGTCACAGCCAGGAGTTCGGCTGTCTCCGCCTGGATGGCCGGCCGGGCCCGGGCGAGCTCCTCCAGTAGGGCCTGTCCTGGGGCACTCACTTCTGGCCCCAGGAGCACGATGACCAGGTTCCGTCGCTGGCGGAAGTGGACCAGCGGGAGCAGCGGGCCGTCCACCCGCTGGAGACGCACGTCGGGCAGGCGGTCGCCCGGTTTCAGCAGTGCGGGCCTGGGCAAGTTGGGTCGGCTGGCAGTGCGCATGGCGGCTCCTGGCAACGGGAACGAACCAGTAGAAAAACCAGCGCTCCCCAGGCGTGGGAGCACCACTCATTTTATCACGAAGGTGGGAGGGCGCGGAATTTTGCAGGCTCGGCGCGGGATGGTTCTCCGGCGCGCAACGGGGAGGGCCCGTGGGTGGACCCTCCCCGTGTTTTTGCCCTGTGTGCTGTCGACTCCTCCCCGGTCAGCGCTGGACCAGGGGCAGGAAGAGGCTGTTGGGGAAGACGGGCGGCGGCCCGGCATCCGCCACGGTGACCAGGTCCAGCCGGGCGGTGGTGGGCCGCTGGGGCGAGCTCTGGTAGACGTTAAAGAGCAAGGTGATCTCCTGCCCGGCGTAGGCCTCCAGGTCCAGGAAGGTGTACTGCCAGGGCCGGCTCGTCTCCTGGACCAGCACGTAGTTGGCCGGTTTCCCCTCCTGGGCCAGGATCACCTCGAACTTGTCGTGGCCGGGCTCGCTCTCCTGGCTTTCCACCTGGTAGGCGAAGACCAGGTAGGGGTGGCCTTCCGGGACCTGGAGCTTCTGGGAGACGGTGCTGTTGCCCCCCTCGCTGCCCTCCTCCCCAGGGACGCCCGGATTGGGCACGAAGCCGGTGGCCAGACGCAGGGCGTGGTCCCCGGTGCCGGGCTGCTGCTCCACGG
>WGCB01000662.1 GCA_015494005.1 Caldilineaceae bacterium | reverse complement strand
GATGAGCACAGATTTGCCGCTGTGGGGCGGCCCTCCGATCATCACGGCGGAAAATGGGTTCATGTGTGCCTCCTTGTCTGACCAATCTTGTCTGGCTGATCTGGCCTGGTCGATGGTTCCCGCTGCTGTACAGTCACTCCTGTAGAGTCACTCCTGCAACTTCATCACGTGTCGATCTACCACGAAAGGGATGCTGCTGATGGAACGAGTTCGCACTGTCATGGTGGCCACGGTGGGCGGCCAACCCCAGGTGGTGACCTTTGCCCTGGACGCCCTCCTGGCGCAAGGTGTGTCCGTGGAGGAGATCTACCTGCTTCATCTGTCGCCTCGCAACCCCCGGGTGGCCGCCTCCTTGAAGCGGCTTCTGGCTGAGTTCGAGGCCGGGATCTACCGTGCGGCCAACCATCCCTGCCGGGTGCACCGGGTCCCTCTGAAGGATGGCGTGAACGTCCTGGAGGACATCCGCAACCAGCGGGAGAGCCAGGCAGTGCTGGGCAGTGTACAGCAACTGCTCATGGAGCTGAAACGGCAGGGACATGCGGTGCACCTCTGTGTGGCTGGCGGCAGGCGGGTCGTGGCTCTGCTGGCTGTCTCTGCCGCGGCCCTGCTCTGCGATCACCGGGACCGGGTCTGGCACATCTACACGCCGGATGCCATCCGCGCCCAGGCCGAGGAAGGGGCCATCATGCACGTGCCGCCGGAGGCCGGTGTGCGCCTGGTGCCCGTGCCCCTGGTCCCCTGGGGAGAGTACTTCCCTGCCCTGCGCTCCCTGGCCCTGGGCGGCGAGGAGACCCTGGCCCGTCACCTGCGCCGCCTCTCAGCCGAGGAGGAGCGTCGTTGCCAGACGGTCTGGGCTCGCCTCACGCCCAGGCAGCAAGATGTGCTGCGGGCTTTCGCTCGCGGGCTGCGCCCCCAGGAGGTGGCCCAGACGCTGGGGGTTTCCCTGAACACGGTGAACAGCCACAAGACCGCGATCCTGGCCGAATGTCGCAACGCCTGGGACATGGAGGAAGGCTCCTGGCTGGACTATCGCTTCCTTCGGGAGCAATTCGCCCCCTTCTTCCGCCACCGGCCGCTCCAGGGCGAGCTGGATTCAGGCTAGCACAGCTGTGGTGATTGGGCTTCACAGGTTCTGGTGAAGAATCTGGCAGAGAGCTGTGATGAGCGGCGGCGCCAGTTGCTGTAGACTGGAGCTTGAGCCGGAGTCCACGTATCTCGACGGCGAACAACCACAGACCGAACACAGACCGAACGTCTCAACCCACCGCAACCCCCGAAATGAGGAGAGGAGCAGCCACCATGACCGAACCCAGTCCCATGCTGAACGCCCTCAACGGATTGCTCCAGGGCGCCAGCCGCCTTGCTCCCAACGTCCAGGAGGCATTTCTGCCCGCGTCCTGGCAGGAGGAGCTGACCGGCCTCGGCGAGCGGGGAGAGCTCATCCTCCAGCTGGCCGGACGCCTGGCCGGAGGTGAGGTAGGCGCGCTTCCCTTGACGGATCCCCAGGGCAGGGCCTCTCTCCGGCAACTGCGCACCATCTTCGCCGGCATCCAGGCAGACGGCCAGGGGCATCCCGCGCCGGATCGGGCCTACCTTCCCTTGAAGCCGCTGGCTGTGGAGGAGGGCGTGCTCTTCCCAGACGAGCCGCTTTCAGATGAGGACATCGCTCCTCAGTACGAAGCCCTGCAGGGTGCTTTCCGCCGGGCAGCCGCCGGCCTGCAGGAGGCCCATGCCCAGGGCGGGGACCTGTCTGCCTATCTGGAGAGCCTGCTCCTTCTGCTCCAGCGCACTGGCTGGTGCGTGCCGGCTTTTGACCAGGAGGCCTGTGATGTCAGCCTCTACGACTGGAGCCGCATGACCGGGGCCCTGGCCGCCGTGCTGGATCGGCCAGAAGTGGACGAGGCTCAGCTTCGGCGCTGGCTGGACGCACCTGCACAGGTGACGGATGACCTGGCCTTGTTGGTGGGGGGCGACATCAGCGGGGTGCAGGACTTCATCTACACCATCACCGCCCGGGGCGC
>WGCB01000661.1 GCA_015494005.1 Caldilineaceae bacterium | reverse complement strand
GGGAACATCGGCTACCGGCTGGCCGGGCGCATCCCCATCCGGGCCAAGGGCTTCGGCCTGGTGCCTGTCCCTGGCTGGACGGACGAGTACGAGTGGACCGGCTCCATCCCCACCCAGGAGCTGCCCACCCTCTTCAACCCGGAGTCCGGCCTGATCGTCACGGCCAACAACAAGATCGTGGGGGACGACTACCCCTACTTCCTGAGCCTGGAGTACTTCCCCGGCTGGCGGGCCCGGCGCATCGAGGAGATGCTGCTCCAGCGGAAACAGCTCAACTGGCAGGACATGGAGCTGATCCAGCTGGACACCACCAGCCTCTACGCGGAGGCGCTGACCCCCCTCCTCACCCAGCTGCGCAGCGAGGACCCCTGGGAGAAGGTGGCCCTGGGCATGCTGCGGGACTGGAGCTTCCGCATGGAGGCGGAGAGCCCGGCCGCCCTGGTCTTCCACTACACCCTGCTCCACCTGCTGGAGATGACCTTCGGGGACAAGCTGGGGCCGGTGAAGAAGGCCTATTTCGGCGAGTCCCTCAGCCCCCTCTTCCTCATCAACGGCTTCATGCACCGGGCCGAGACCCGGCTCCTGGAGATCCTGCGCAGCCAGGAGGAGTCGGTCTGGTACACGGAGGCAGCCACCGGGCGGCCCCGGACCCGGGAGCAGCTCCTGCGGGAGGCCCTGTCCGCGGCGGTGAAGCGCATCCGCCGAGAGGTGAACACCAACCCCCGCAAGTGGGCCTGGGGACGGATGCACCAGGTCCGCTACGCCCACCCCCTGGGCAGCGTGCGCATCCTCAGCGGCTTCTTCAACCGGGGGCCCTTCCCTGTGGGCGGGGATGGCACCACCCCCAACCAGACCAGCTACCCGCCGGAGCTGCCGCCGGGCCTGGTGCAGATCGTGGCCAGCTACCGGCAGATCTACGAAGTGGGGGCCTGGGACGACGCCCGCACCGTCACCACCAGCGGCCAGTCCGGCCACCCCTTCAGCCGCAACTACGCGGACCAGATCCCCATGTGGCTGGAGGGCGTCTACCATCCCATGCCCTGGAGCCGTCCGGCGGTGGAGGAGATCGCCACCCATCGCCTGACCCTGCAGCCGGCTCGCTGAGCCCCAGCACCTACCCTTCGCCGTTCATCGTCCGGAGGCCCACCATGCCAGTCGCCCTGTTCGCCAACGAGTTCGCCCTCCTGGAGTCCGCAGGCCAGCTGCGGGACGAGGAGGGCATGGCCCTGCACCTGATCCACGAGGAAGCCAGCCTGGACGAGGAGGTCCTCCAGGACCTGGTGCCGGACGTGCTCACCGTGGCGGTGACGGATCCACGTTTCCACCGCATCAACTTCGACGCAGTGGGCCTCATCCTGGTGGATCTCGCCCCGGACTTCCTGCTGGACAGCCAGGGCCGCCGCCTGATGGACGTGCTGGGACGCCTGGCCAGGGAGGAGCTGACCCTGGCCTTCTGGGGCCCGGCCACCGGCGTCACCGGCGCCTACCTGGAGGACGGCGTCACCGCGGGGCTGAACCTGATCCCTGGCACGGTGGTCATCCCCGACGTGCAGGCGGTGCCGGACCTGCGGGCCCTGCTGGAGCGGACCAGCCAGGCCGGGCTGCGACTTCTGGCCCTGGATGGCCCGGTGGGCGCGGTCTATCACCACCAGGACGACACGGTCCAGGTGCTGGGCCAGGGCAGCGTGCTCCTGGCCAGCTTCGCTCGGGGGGACAACGGCTCTCAGCCCACGGCCCGGCTCCACCTCCTCTCCCCGGGCATGCGCCGGGGCTGGCCGGAAGGCTAGAAATCCCCCAATTCCCCGCTCAGATCGCCCTATCCCCTGCAACCTTCGTTCGTCTCTAAACCGTTGTAACTTGGGTCGTAACGTTCGCTCGGTATGCTACCTTGCGGAAGGCCACCTCACCTTACACCGGAGAGGATGGAAGCGCTTCCAGACCGGTTCCTGGTCGCGTGCACTGAACCACACAAACAGCAAGGAGATGAGCGAAGAATGATGCGAATCGACAAACTGGAGGGCGTGGGCCCGGCCTACGCCAAGAAGCTGAACCAGGCAGGCATCCGCACTGTCCGGGATCTGCTGCGGGCCTGCGGCACACCGGAAGGCCGCAAGGAACTGGCCCAGCAGACGGGCATCGACGGTAAGCTGATCCTGCGCTGGACCAACATGGCGGATCTCTTCCGCATCCGGGGGATCGGCCCTCAGTACGCGGAGCTGCTGGAGGCGGCCGGTGTGGACACGGTGCCGGAGCTGGCCCAGCGCAACCCGGAGAACCTGTACAGCAAGCTGGCCGAGGTCAACGCTGAGAAGCGGATGGTCAAGCAGCTGCCCACCCTGCGCCTGGTGCGCACCTGGGTGGAGCAAGCCCGCAAGATCGGGCGCCGGGTCTACTACTAGCCCAGGCCACTCCATCCTGGGCAGAGCGTTCGGCGTTCGCCGCTGCCTCCGCACGCCACTCCCTCGAAACGCCGAACCAGGATCAGGCTCTGCCTGGGATGGGTCGTGTCGAATCTGGCATGGGAAAAAAACGGGCCGCCCTCGGTTGGGGGCGGCCTGTTCGCGTCTGGGGAGAAGGCTTCCAGGGGAGCGAAACCGAAGTCAAAAAGAGGATGATCGTTTTTGATGGAGACTGGAGAGCGAGAGATTGGCGACATTTTCAGGCCCTGGGACCAGCCCGCAGCACCTCCTCCAGGACGTCCATGCCCCGGGCCACCAGGGCACGGTCTGCCTGGCTGCCCATATGGCCGATGCGGAAGACCTTCCCGGCCAAGGGACCGTAGCTGCCTCCCACCGCCATGCCCCGCCGGCGCAGGGCCTGGTCCAGCTGGGGCCAACTCCACCCCTCGGGCACCCGGGCCGCGGTGACCGTGGGGGAACAGATCTCCTCCCGGCGAGGGAAGAGGGGCACGCCCATCTCCTGCAGGCGCTGGCGGCAGAAGGCGGCCACCTCCCGGTGACGGGCGAAAACGGCCTCCAGCCCTTCGTCCAGCAGGGCCTGGGCGGCCACCTCCAGGCTGGCCATGGCGTGCCAGTTGTGGGTGTAGGGGAAGAAGCGCTGCTCCAGGGCCGTGCGCCAGGGGGCCAGGGCGTCGTAGCCGGCGTAGCCCACCGCCTCCACTACCTCCCAGGCCCGGGGACTGATGGTCACCATGGCCAGATCCGGCAGGAGGCTCAGCACCTTCTGGCTGCCCAGGAGGCCCAGGTCGATGTGCCAGTCGTCCACCCGGACCTCCACACCCCCACCGCTGGCCACGAAGTCCACGTAGAAGAGGGCGTCCACCTCCTGGCTGATGGCCCCCAGCTCAGCCAGGGGGGTGAGGGTGCCGCTGGGCGTCTCGCAGTGGACCGCGGTGATGAGCTTGGGGCGGAACTCCAGGGCCGCGGCCCGCACCTGGTCCGGGTCGGGCACATCGTCGTAGTCAAAGCCCACTACCCGGACCTCGGCCCCCACCTGCTGGGCCATCTCGCCGATGCCGTAGCCGAAGACGCCGTTGGCCACGGCCAGCACCCGATCCCCGGGCCGGAGGACGCTCTTCAGCGCGCCCCAGAGGGCCAGCATCCCCTCGCCGGTCTGGATGGTGACCTGGTGCTCCGTGGCCAGGATCTCCTGGAGCAGGCCCTGACAGCGGGCGTAGAGCTGGAAGAATTCCTCCTCCAGATCGGCGCTGCCGTAGTTGCGCTGGTAGACGGCCAGGACCTGCGGGGGGACGGTCACCGGGCCGGGCACCAGACCGATCTCGTAGCGTTCCATGGCTCTTCTCCTTGATGGGAACTAGCTGGGAAAACTGGCTGTGGATGCTCGCCGGGAGAGCCCGACGAAAAGTGGACAAGCCTGGCGGAAAGGGGCACAATAATCGAGAGAAAGCGATGCTCGCGTCCGGAATTCCAGGAATTTTCCATGTCCTCATCCATTCTATCAACCATCCAACAGCGAAACAAGCTTTTCCTCACCGGACCCTTCGGCAGCGGCAAGAGCCGCCTGGCCCTGGAGCGGATCCGCTGGCTGCTGGGCCAGGAGCGGGTGCGGGGAGATGACATCCTGGTGCTGGTGCCCCAGCGCACCGTGGGTCGGCCCTACTGGGAGGCCCTGAGTCGGGGGGACGTCCCGCCTGGGCCGCCGGTGCAGATCGCCACGGTGGCCGGCCTGGCCCGGAACGCGGTGGCCCTCTACTGGCCCCTGCTGGCCCAGGAGGCCGGCTTCGCCCAGCCAGGCAAGGAGCCCACCTTCCTCACCCTGGAGACGGCCCAGTTCCACATGGCCCGCTTCGTGGACGCGGCCATCGACCGGGGGGATTTCGACGCCATCCGGGTGGAGCGCAACCGAGTCATCAGCCAGATCCTGGACAACCTGAACAAGGCCGCCCTCCACGGCTTCAGCCTGGACGAGGCCTACCGTCGGCTGCGCCTGGCCGTCCCCCAAGGGGAGTCCCGCGCGGCCCGGATCAACGCCCTGGAGGCAGCCCAGGCCATCAGCCGGGAGTTCCGAGCCCTCTGCCTCCAGGAGTCCCTGGTGGACTTCAGCCTCTGGATCCAGCTCTTCAACCGGCACGTGCTCACCCACCCCTGGAGCCGCACCCACCTCTTCCGCTCCTACCGCCACCTGGTCATGGAGAACAGCGAGGAGGACACCTTCACCGCCCACCAGCTGGTGAAGGCCTGGCTGCCCCACCTGGAGAGCGCGCTGATCCTCCAGGACGAGGACGCGGGCTTCCGGGTCTTCCTGGGCGCGGACCCGGCCGGCGCGGAGGAGCTGGCGGAGCTCTGCGATCAGCGCCTGCACCTGGAGGAGCGCTGGGTGACGCCTCCGCCCCTGCAGCGGCTGGAGCAACTGGTGGACCGGGCCATCCGAGGCCGGCGGGCGCCCCAGGTCACCGAGTCCCAGGTCACCGAGTCCCAGGTCACCGAACCCGAGGAGGACGCGGCGGGGGCCTCCCAGGACGAGGCCAGCGAGGCGGCCCTGCCCCTCCACTTCCAGTCCCACCGCTTCTACCCCCAGATGATCCGCGGGGTGGTGGACGAGATCCAGCGGCTGGTGGTGGAGGAGGGCGTGGAGCCAGGGCAGATCGCGGTGC
>WGCB01000660.1 GCA_015494005.1 Caldilineaceae bacterium | reverse complement strand
GTGTCGGGGAAGAAAAAAACGACCCCTCCGCGGAGGGGCCGTTTTCTGTTCGGATCACGTGGCCGGGCCGCCGCTACTGCTGCAGCATGGCTTCGATGGCCTCGGTCGTCTCGGTGTCGTCATCGTCCACCTCGCGGTGCTCGACGACCTCGAAGACGTAGTCCTCGCCCTCGGAACCGTCCTCCAGCTCCGTCTTCCGGTAGTCCACCTGGATGACGTCGCCGGGGGTGAACTTGCCGCTCAGCAGGGCCTCGCTCAGAGGATCCTGGATCCGGTTCTGGATCACCCGGCGCAGCGGACGAGCGCCGTAGTCGGGATCGTACCCTTCCTCGGCGATGGCCATGCGGGCCGCGTCGGTCAGGGTGAGCTCGATGTCCTGCTCGGCCAGCTGCATGCGCAAGGCGCCCAGCTCCAGCTCCACGATGTCGGCGATTTCCTGCTTGGACAGGCTGCGGAAGACCATGACGCCGTCCAGCCGGTTGATGAACTCCGGCCGGAAGGTGCGCTTGAGGGCATCCATGACCCGGGAGCGCATCTTCTCGTATTCGGCCTCTTCGGCCACCTTTTCATCCGTGGTGACGGCGAAGCCCAGCCCCTTGGAGCCCTGGATGAGCTTGGCGCCCACGTTGCTGGTCATGACGATCAGCGTGTTGCGGAAGTCCACCCGGCGGCCCTTGGCATCGGACAGGTAGCCGTCCTCCATGATCTGCAGGAGCATGTTGAAGGCTTCCGGGTGGGCCTTCTCGATCTCGTCCAGCAGAATCACGCTGTAGGGGCGCCGGCGGACGGCCTCGGTCAGCTGACCGCCCTCCTCGTAGCCCACATAGCCAGGAGGAGCGCCCACCAGGCGGCTGACGTTGTGCCGCTCCATGAACTCGCTCATGTCCAGCTTGATCAGGGCCTCCTCGCTGCCGAAGAGGAACTCGGCCAGGGTCTTGGCCAGCAGGGTCTTGCCCACGCCGGTGGGCCCCAGGAAGATGAAAGTGCCGATGGGCCGCTTGGGGTCCTTCAGGCCAGCTCGGGCCCGGCGCACCGCCTTGGCGATGGCTCGGATGGGCTCTTCCTGGCCCACGACCCGCTGGTGCATCACCTTCTCCATCTCCAGCAGACGCTCCCGCTCTTCGCCGGCGATGCGCTGCACGGGGACGCCGGTCCACATGGCCACCACCTCGGCGATGTCATCCGGCGTCACCTTGGGGCGATTGGCCACCTGCTTCCAGCCTTCCCGCAGCTGATCCAGCTTGGCCTGGAGCTCCACCTCCCGGTAGCGCAGGTCGATGGCGTCATCGAAGCGCTGCATCTCCAGGGCCTCTTCCTTCTCCTTCTGGAGCTGCTTCAGATCCATGAAGGTCTCGCGCAGGCTGGCGGCGTAGGGGGCCTTGTACATGCGCACCCGGCTGCCGGCCTCGTCGATGAGATCGATGGCCTTGTCGGGCATGAAGCGGTCGGGCACGTAGCGGGCGGCCAGATGGGCTGCCGCCTCCAAGGCCTCGTCGGTGATGACGAGTTTGTGGTGCTCCTCGTAGCGGCCCTTGATGCCCCGCAGGATCTCGATGGTCTCCTCGATGGAGGGTTCCTCCACCAGGATGGGCTGGAAACGGCGCTCCAGAGCGGCGTCGCTCTCGATGTACTTGCGGTACTCGTCCAGGGTGGTGGCGCCGATGACCTGGAGCTCGCCCCGGCTCAGGGCCGGCTTCAGGATGTTGGCCGCGTCCACGCTGCTGCCGGCCGCGCCCGCGCCCACCAGCATGTGCACCTCGTCGATGAAGAGGATGGCGCCGCTGTTGATGATCTCGTCGATGACCTTCTTCAGCCGCTCCTCGAACTGGCCCCGGTACATGGTGCCGGCCACCAGGCTGCCCACGTCCAGCATGAGGATGCGCTTGTTGAGCAGCGGCTCAGGCACGTCCCCTTCCACGATGCGCTGGGCCAGCCCTTCGATGATGGCCGTCTTGCCCACGCCCGGCTCACCGATGAGGGCCGGGTTGTTCTTGGTCCGCCGGCTCAAGATCTGGATGACCCGCTCGATCTCCGTCTGGCGACCGATGACCGGGTCCAGCCGTCCTTCCTCCGCGGCTGCGGTCAGGTCCAGCCCCAGCTGATCCACCAGCGGGGTCTTGGACTCCTTCTTCTGCTTGTCCTTGGCCTGGGACTGGCTCTGGAGGATGTTGCGGGCCGTCTGGGTGCGGATGCGATCCAGGTTGATGCCCAGGCCCCGCAGCACGTTCACCGCGATGCCTTCACCTTCCCGGACCAGGCCCAGGAGCAGGTGTTCCGTGCCGATGTAGTGGTGGCCCATCATGCGGGCCTCCTCCACGGCCAGCTCGATCACCCGCTTGGTGCGGGGCGCCAGGCTGGGCTTGCCGAAGGGGGCGCGCTCCCCCCGCCCCACCGTGCGCTCCACGGCGCGGATGACTTGGCCTGGTTCCACGCCTAGCTCGCGCAGCACCTTGACGGCGACGCTGTTCTCCTCCCGGACCAGGCCCAGGAGCAGGTGTTCCGTGCCGATGTAGTTGTGCTTCAACCGCAGCGCCTCTTCCTGGGCCAGGGTCAAGACACGCCGAGCTCGTTTCGTGAAACGATCAAGTTTGTCAGACATAAGATTTCTACCTCGAGAGATTCAGAAGGGGGTACCCCTTGCGTGCATGTCCCTAGCAGTATAGCTACTGCCCTGGGACATTGCCGTAAGTTCCGTTCCGCTTTGGAACGGAGATTTCTGTGGCCGATGCTGGTACGGCGGACCGTCCGGATGGAATCCGGTTGATGTCGACCACTGTTCGTTGTGAACCGTGTTCGCTATGAACTGTGAAAGTACGGGTTGGGAAAAGCGTAGATTCGTGTCTTTAGACGAACTGAGGCTGGTTTTGGTTCCAGCCGTCCAGCGCCTTTTCTGGGATTTTCTTCCGAGATCGGGCTGGATCTTTCCCAGAATTGGGGCACGTGGTTGGACACAAAATGAGCTTCTCGCCCTTATCCTACCACAGAGTGACGGGATTTTCCCATTCGTTTGCGATGTATGGGGTCGTGGCGGGTGCTGTTGCGTTTATTTTAACGAGGGCGGAAACGATTTGTCAACACCAAAACCCTGATCAAACTATTAAAAAACAGGGCCGAACGCCTCCATCCAGCCATCCCAGGTGAGGGTGGGGTTACAGATTCGATCCTGTCCATCTGCGGGGGCATGGGGGCAGGCAGGGGAAGAAATACAGGGGAAGAAACACGAAAGTGGGCAACAAAAAGCGGTGCGGACAAGAGACTGCCTCGTCCGCACCGCTTTGGGATGCGACTGGAT
>WGCB01000659.1 GCA_015494005.1 Caldilineaceae bacterium | reverse complement strand
CCGCCCATGGGCGTGGTACGCAGGACCGTGCGCCGCCGCCGGTAGGTGAGGGCCGGCCGCAGGGGCGTCCCGGCCTGGAGGAGGCGGGCTGGGATCCCCTGCTGGGCCAGGAGAGCCTGCAGGGCCAAGGCCGGGGGCAGGGAGCGCCCTCTGCCAGCCTCATCGTCCGGGGCCGCTCCGGGGGCGGCCTTGGGGGCGTCCGCAGGAGTGACCAGGAGCACACTGCTGGCCAGGCCCATCCCCTGCAGGTGAACCAGCTCCGAGATCCAGGCCCAGGCCCGACCCTGGTCCTGGGCGCCGTGGGCTTGGCCGTCCGCCACCGGGGTGATGGGCGCCGGGGTGATGACCACCACAGTGCGCCCTCGGCCGAAGACCTCCCGCCCGCTGCGCAGGAGACGGTCCAGGGGCAGATCACCCGGCTGCAGGGGAGCCAGCGCGCCCAGGATCTGCCAGAGCTGGGCCTTGCCCGGCTGGGGCGGCAGCAGGACCATGCCCGAGGACGATGACTCGGACTCGGGGCCGCCCGCCAGCGTCCCGGCGGCCATCAAGCCCACGGCCCGGCGCTGGCCCCCTCCCAGGAGCTCCGCGGCCAGGCTGGCGGCCAGGACGATGCCCGTTTCCAGGGTGCTCGCCTCCCCTTCCCCCTGGTGCACGGCGCGCTCCAGGTCCAGGACGATCCAGAGGTCGCCGCTGGGCTCCAGCTCCAGGTCCGTCACCGTGAGCACGCCCCGGTGGGCCGTGCTGGGCCAGTGGACGAAGCGCAGGCTGTCCCCGGGCAGGTAGTCCCGCACACTGGCGGAGCGCAGGGAGCCGGTCAGGGGGCGGCGACGGCGGTCCCGGCCGGTGGCCAGGCCTCGGGGCAGCTCCAGGGCGGGCAGGTGGGCCACCCGGGGATAGACCAGCAGGCTCTCGGAGCGGGGATCCGCCAGGGTGAGGCGGAAGAGGCCGAAAGGATCCCCAGTGTGGAGGCTGTGGGGTCCCAGGCGGAAGACGCCTCGGTGGCGGCAGAAGGCCTGGGAGCGCCAGCGGTACTCGCCCTGGCCGCCGCAGCCCACCACCACGTCCGGCCGGTAGCCGGGCAGGAAGGAGTGGTCCCGGAACTCGGCCCAGAGGAGGGGCACGGGGCTGGTGTTGCGGACCATGAACTCCTCCTCCAGGGTGTCCCCGGCCACCAGCATCACCCCCTGGCGCCGCCGCTCCACAGAGACGGCCCGGGCCAGGCTGCGCACCCAGGCGTAACCCAGGCCGTAGAAGCCCAGCAGCCCCACCAGGAGGGTCGTCCAGACGGGGCTGGGATCCGTCAGCTGCAGGAAGAGGAGCAGGGGCAGGAAGAGCAGCGGCCAGCCCGCGGTGGGCGCGATGCGGGCGTGGGAGGGCAGGCCCGTGTTCAGGAAGCGCTCCAGGCGCCAAGCAGACGGGATCCAGGCGCGGATCCGGCCTGGGACAGCCGGGCTCGCCTGGCCGTCCTGGCGGGGATGGGGCTCCGGGGAGGACGAAAATTGGATTTGGCTTTTCATGGAAAATTGTGCCAGAATGTCCCTGCAGCGGCTCCGCTACATGGCCTGCACCCGAATTGTAACACAGCCCCGGGTTGACTCGACTGGAAGCCACCTCCCAATGGAACTCTTCTGGCAAGCCATCGCCATCATCGCCGTGCTGGGCCTGCTCCTGGTCCTGGTGTTCGCCGTCCTGGAGCCCGGCCCCCTGCAGAAGCGCCGCTCCTTCGGCAAGGGCCGGAAGACGGAGGAGCCTGGGCCCCAGGCAGCCGAGGACGAGGCGAGCCGTGGCTGAGCTCACCCTCGACGCCACAGTCCAGGAGCCGCCGCCGGGCCCGGTCACCGGCCTGGCCCTGGCCCTGCCCCCGGGGCTGTTGACCCCGGAGCAGGCGGCCGGGCGCTACTTTCTGGCCCGCTGCGGCGCCCAGTCCCCGGCGGAGCGGGCGGAGGAGTGGAGCATCTACCTGCGCCGCCCCCTCTTCGTGGCCGGCCAGGGACGCCTGGCCTCCCGCATGGAGCCGCCGGGAGAGGTCTGGCACTTCCTGCTTCCTGGCCCGCTGACAGGCCCACTCCAGGACCCGGGCTACGCCTGGCTGGCCCGCCGCCGCCCCGGGGAGACGGTGAACCTCCTGGGGCCCTTCGGCAACGGATTTCGCCTGCACGGGCACAGCCGCAACCTGCTCCTGTTGGCGGAGCCCAGGAACGGGCCGGCGACGGATCCGGACTGGCTGGCCCTGCTCCTGCCCACGGTGCATCCCATGCTGGACCGGGGCGGCCGGGTGACCCTGCTCCTGCGCCAGCGGGAGCCCCTGGCCCCAGGGCTGGTGCGCTCCCAGCCCCTGGCCGTGGAGATCCAGACCGCGAGCTCCGAAAGCGAGTGGCGGACGCTGCTGGAGCCGGCCCTGGCCTGGGCGGACCAGGTGCTGGCCGGCTTGCCTCGGGAGGGCTATCCCGATCTGGCCCAGGCCGTGAACCAGGTGCGCTTCCGCCTGGAGGAGGGCTTCGTCCAGGTGCTGGTCCAGGCGGACCTGGTCTGCGCCACCGGGGCCTGCCTGGCCTGCGTGGTGCCCCTGCCCGGCGGCAGCCTGACCCGGGCCTGCGTCCACGGGCCGGTGTTCGACCTGACCCGGCTGGTGGCTTGACGGGCAGGGCCCAGGGGAACGGGCAGGTTGAAAGCCAGCGGGCTGGATCTCCAATGCAGTGGAGATTGGAGACTGGAGATCGGAGGATGGCGGTGTCCATGCGCGAGGAGAGGAGTAGCGAGGGGAGCAGCCCGCCTGACATCGACATGCGGGAGGCCTGGAACCGCAATGCGGCCAGCTACCAGGGCCGCTACCCCATCCCCACGGACACGGCCCACTACGGCCCCTGGGCGCCCACGGAGAACGAGCTGCGCCTGCTGGGCCACGTGCGGGGAAGGCGCATCCTGGAGGTGGGCTGCGGCGGAGGCCAGTGCAGCATCGCCTTCGCCAAGCAGGGCGCCCTGGTCACCGGCGTGGACCTGAGCGACGAGCAGATCGCCTTCGCCCGTCGCCTGGCCGCCCAGGAAGGGGTCGCTGTGGACTTCCACCAGGGCTCCGCGGAGGACCTCAGCCCCTTCCCAGACCAGTCCTACGACGTGGTCTTCAGCGCCTACGCCTTCCACTACGTGGCGGACATGCCCCGCTGCCTGGCCGAGTGCCACCGGGTCCTGGAGCCAGGCGGGCTGCTGGTCTTCAGCCTGGACCACCCCATGCGCAGCTGCTTCTGGGACGAGGAGACCCTGGAGGACAGCTTCGTGCCGGTCCGCAGCTACTTCGCGGAGGGGCCCATAGTCTGGCCCTTCTCGGAGACGGGCATCCTCATGCGCTCCTTCCACCGCACCACCGCCACCTGGATCGACCTGCTCCACCAGGCCGGTTTTCGGCTGCGGCGCCTCCTGGAGCCAGCCCCGCCCGAGGACCTGGCGGCGGATCCCTGGGCCGATGACTACGCGCAAGAAATCGCCACCAGGATCCCCCAGACCATCATCTTCGTGGCCGAGAAGCCTACCCAGCAAGCCGAGGACGAGACGCCGTGACGCTCCCCCCCTTCCACCTGCCCACCCGAGCCACCATCCTGGAGATCCGGGAGGAGAACCCCCGCACCCGCACCTTCGTCCTGGACACCTGCCTGGAGGCCACGCCCGGCCAGTTCGTCATGGCCTGGCTGCCCCGCTTCGACGAGAAGCCCTTCTCCCTGGTCAGCCCGGAACCGGTCACCCTGATGGTGGCCGCCGTGGGCCCCTTCACCAGGCTGCTACACGAAAAGACCGTGGGCGAATCCCTCTGGATCCGAGGGCCCTTCGGCCAGGGCTTCCAGGTGCCGGCGGATCAACGGCGGGTGGCCCTGGTGGGAGGCGGCTACGGGGTGGCGCCCCTGCTCTGGCTGGCCCGCCGCCTGCGGGGCCAGGCCCAGGAGGTGACGGTCCTGCTGGGGGCGCGCACGGCCCAGGAGCTCCTCTACACCGACGCCTTCCAGGCCCTGGCCCAGGAGACCGGTCCCACCCGCTTCCGCCTGCAGGTGACCACCGAGGACGGCAGCGCCGGCCAGCCCGGCCTGGTGACCAGCGCCCTGGAGCCTCTCCTGGCCCGGGGTGACGTGGAGGGCATCTATGCCTGCGGGCCCCACGGCATGCTGGAGGCCCTGGCCCGCCTGGCCCGGCAGCACCGCGTCCCTGCCCAGCTGAGCTGGGAGGCCTACATGCGCTGCGCGCTTGGCCTCTGCGGCTCCTGCGAGCACGACGGCGCGCTCCTCTGCCTGGACGGGCCGGTCCTTCGAATGGGAAGCGAGGGCTGATGCAGGCTGGCAGGGGAGCGGGCATGCGGGCCCGCTCTGGGTCCCAGGCTGTGCGACAGCAACGAAGGAGGTCACCCCATGGCGTTTCGCTGCCCTCGGTGTGGAGGGTCTGGCTCTCTGGGCATCGCGTTGAGTGTAGAGCTGCCTCCAGACAGCCGCTCCGATGAGATCAGCCTGCAGCTGGTGGCGTGCAGCGCCTGTGGCTTCGCCGGTCTGGCTGTCTACGAGGAGTCCAGGCGCGGCTCCCTGGGTGATGATTCCTTCCACCACACCGGCTACCGCATGGCCCAGGAGGAGCTGGCGTCTCTGGCCGAGCTGCTACGGAGCTGCCCTCGCCCCCAGGATCCCGGCTGTCTGTGCCCGGCTCACCGGCAGCTGGGGCGGCGGGACGCTCAAGGTACATGGAACGGCCTGGCCGGGCTGAACCTGGGCGAACCGTTCCCCATGCATCTGGAGAGCCGATGACCGATCCGGAGGGCTCTGCAGGGACGAGGGGACACCGTATTTGCAGTCGGCCGCGTCCATTTTGGCCTGCCCACCATCCTCCATTCACCGTCTCCCATCCGAAAAGGAGGCCGCAATCGTGTCACGTCCGCTGAAAATTATCCTGGGGATCGTCCTGGCTCTGGTGGCCGTGGTGGTCCTGGCCCTGGCCGGGGCCTACGTCCTGGTGGGCCGCTCCGGCCTGCCCCAGGTGACGGGCGAGCTGGACCTGCCCGGCCTCCAGGCCCCGGTGACCATCCACCGGGACGCCGCTGGCATCCCCCACATCCTGGCCGAGAACGAGCATGACCTCTTCTTCGCCCAGGGATTCGTCCATGCCCAGGACCGGCTCTGGGCCATGGAGTCGGCCCGGCGCGCGGCCCACGGCCGGCTGAGCGAGGTCATCGGCGACCGGGGGCTGGTGAACGACCGCTTCATGCGCACCCTGGGCTTGACCCAGGCCGCCCAGGCCGACTGGGAGGTGTTGGACGCCCGCAGCCAGGCCATCCTCCAGGCCTACGCGGACGGGGTGAACGCCTACCTGGCCCAGGCCGGCAGCCACCTGCCCCCGGAGTTCAAGATCCTGGGCATCACCCCGGAGCCCTGGCAGCCAGTGGACAGCCTGGTCTTCGGCAAGCTCCTGGGCTGGGGGCTGAGCAACAACTACAAGCACGAGCTGGTCCTGGCCCAGCTGGCCCCTCGCCTCTCCTGGGAGCAGCTCCTGGAGATCCTGCCCGAGTACCCGGGCCCGGACGTGATCCCCGATGCCCAGCAGGCCGTCCGCCTGGGCCGCACCGCTCAGGCCCTCCTGGACTTCCAGACCGGGTGGGAGGAGGCCCTGCCCCTGGCTCGGCCGGATCAGGGCAGCAACGCCTGGGTGGCCGGGGGCAGCCGCACCGCCTCGGGGCTGCCCCTCCTGGCCAACGACCCCCACCAGGGCCTGAGCATGCCCAGCCTCTGGTACGAGGTGGGGCTGCACAGCCAGGACGGCTACCAGGTGGTGGGCGGCTCCCTGCCCGGCATCCCCGGCATCGAGATCGGCCACAACGCCCGCATCGCCTGGGGCGTCACCAACGCCCGGCCCGACGTCCAGGACCTCTTCGTGGAGACCCTGGACGAGCAGGGCGCCCGCTATCGCTTCCAGGGGGAATGGCGGGAACTCACCCTGCGCCAGGAGGTGATCCAGATCAAGGGAGCGGAGCCGGTGACCCTGACCGTGCGGGCCACCCACCACGGCCCTCTGGTCTCGGACGTGTTGGAGGAGGCGGAGGAGCCCCTGGCCCTGCGCTGGACCGGCCTGGATCCCTGGCCCCTGGCCCAGGCCATCCTGGAGCTGAACCGGGCGGGAGACTGGGAGGAGTTCCGGGCGGCCCTGGCCAAGTGGGAGCTGCCGGGCATGAATTTCGTCTACGCGGACGTGGAGGGGAACATCGGCTACCAGATGAGCGGCGCGGTGCCCATCCGGGCCAGCAACGACCGCCAGGGGCTGGTGCCCGTCCCCGGGGAGGACGGGGCCCACGAGTGGACCGGCTTCATCCCCTGGGACGAGATGCCCCACGCCCTCAACCCGGCCGCGGACTTCTTCGCCAGCGCCAACAACCGTCCAGTGGGGCCAGACTACCCCTACTTCCTCTCCCGCTACTTCCAGCCCCCCTACCGGGTCGCCCGCATCAGCCAGCACCTGCGCCAGGGAAAGAACCTGACAGCGGAGGACTTCGCCCGCCTGCACGGGGACCGCTACAGCGCCATCAACCTGCAGGTGGCCCAGGTCCTGGTGGCGGAGGCCACGGCCCAGGATGCCCTCCAGCAGGCCGCGCTGGACGCGCTGGCTGCCTGGGACGGCTTCATGGAGGCGGAGAGCGCCGGCGCGGCGGTGAGCGAGGTGGCCCTGCGCCAGATCATCCGCCTCTCCCTGGCTCCGGCCCTGGGCCAGGAGGGCGCGGAGCAGTATCTGACCCTGGCCGCCTACCCCTACATGTACCTGCAGAACATCCTGGACGACCCGGCCAGCCCCTGGTGGCAGGGGGACCGGGCGGGTCTGCTGAGCCAGGCCCTGGCCGCCACCGTAGCGGAGATCCAGGCCGAGCTGGGGGACGATCCGGCCAAATGGAGCTGGGCCGGGCTGCACAGCATGACCTTCGCCCACCCCCTGGGCAGCGTGGGGCCTCTGCGGCCCATCTTCAACCGGGGGCCCTTCCCGGCCGGAGGCAACTGGAACACCATCAACAGCGGGGCCTACTACCCGGAGAAGCCCTACGCCATGGGCCTGGGCCCGGCCTACCGCATCATCAGCGACCCGGCGGACTGGGACGCCAGCCGCTCCATCCTGCCCACAGGCCAATCCGGCCACCCCTTCAGCCCCCACTACGACGACCAGATCGCTCCTTGGCTGGCCGTGGAGTACCATCCCTTGCCCTTCAGCCAGGAGGCGATCCAGGCTGCGGCTACGGAGACGCTGGTGCTGCGGCCGAGATAGCAAGGCAGTGGACGGACGACGGTGGACGGACGACGGTGGATGGACGACGGTGGATGGACGACGGTGGATGGACGACGGTGGATGGACGACGAAAGCCGTCGATTGGGGCGCCGAGATTGGAGACCGAAGATTGGGACAGGCTGACGGGGTGCGGGAAGCCCCGACCCACCCTGTCAGCCGCTAGGGGAGTGCCATGCACCGCAGAATCGCACCCGCCATCCTCACCGGGCTGGCCCTGCTGATCGGGCTGGCCCTCTGGGCGCGGACGCCGGCCACCGCGGCCCTCCCCGGACCGGAGGAGACGCCCGAGCCTCCGGCCTCTCCGGTCCGACCCCAGGGAGCGGTGGTGCGCATTCCCTTCCCGGACGAGGAGACCCTGGCCCGGCTGGCCGCCTGGCTGGACGTGTGGGAGGTGCACCGGCGGGAGGGCTTCCTGGTGGCCTGGGTGACGGCCCAGGAGCGGCGGGTCCTGGAGGCCCAGGGCATCCCGGTGACGGAGGATCCGGAGGCCACGGCCCAGGTGAACCGCCCCTTCCTCCGCTCCGGGGGGCAGGAGGGGGGCATCCCGGGCTATGCCTGCTACCGCACGGTGGAGGAGACCTACGCGGACCTGGCCGGGCTGGCCCAGGCGCACCCAGAGCTGGCCCGCTGGGTGGACTGGGGGAACAGCTACGACAAGGTGACGCCCGGCGGCCCGGAGGGCTACGACCTCCAGGCCCTGGAGCTGACCAACCCGGCCACAGACCACCTGGACAAGGGCATCCTCTTCGTCCTGGCGGCCACCCATGCTCGGGAGCTGGCCACCGCGGAGCTGGCCACCCGCTTCGCGGAGCTGCTGGTCCAGGGCTACGGCCAGGACCCGGAGATCACCGCCCTGCTCGACTTCAACCGCATCGTCATCGCCCCCTACGGCAACCCGGACGGGCGCAAATGGGCGGAGCAGGGCTATCTCTGGCGCAAGAACACGGACAACCCCGCGGCCTGCGCCTTCCCCAACTACGGCGTGGACCTGAACCGCAACGCCGAGTTCCTCTGGGACATCTGCGGCAGCGGCTGCTCCTCCGGGGATCCCTGCAACATCGTCTACCGGGGCCCCTCCCCGGCCTCGGAGCCGGAGACCCAGGCCTTCCAGAGCTACGTCCGCCATCTCTTCCCGGATCAGAAAGGCCCGGCCCTGGACGATCCGCCCCTGCCCACCACCAACGGCGTCTTCCTCTCCCTGCACAGCTACGGCGGGCTGGTCATCTACCCCTGGGATTGGACCGGCTCCCCCGCGCCCAACCGGGACGCCCTGCGCACCCTGGGACGCAAGTTCGGCTTCTACAACCGCTACGAGGTCTGCAACACCTCCAACTGCCTCTACGCCATCGACGGCAGCCAGACCGACTTCGCCTACGGGGAGCTGGGCGTGGCCGCCTACACCTTCGAGGTGGGGACCACCTTCTTCCAAGGCTGCGACTACTTTGAGGAGACGCTCCTCCAGCCTAACCTGGAGGCCCTGCTCTTCGCGGCCAAGGTGGCCCGCCGCCCCTACCAGCTCCCAGGCGGGCCGGAGGTGGTGGACGTGACCGCCGAGCCCGCCCGGATCGCGCCGGGGATGCCCGTGCGGGTCCAGGCCCTGGCGGACGACACCCGCTTCTTCAGCAACGGCTACTACGGCACCGAGCCCACCCAGACGGTTCAGGCGGCCCGCTTCAGCGTGGACGGGCCAGACTGGCTGGGCGGGCCCACCTTTCCCCTGGCAGCGGCGGACGGTCTCTTCGACCAGGGCCAGGAGACCATCACCGGCTGGATCGACACCACGGGCTGGGCCCCAGGGCGACACACCCTCTTCCTCCAGGCCCAGGACACGGACGGCCACTGGGGGCCGCCCACGGCCGTCTTCCTCTGGGTCGTCTCTGCGGAGGGGATGGAGCTGGAGACCGCGCCCAGCTCGTTGCACGGCCCACCCGGCGCTCGCCTGCCCTTCACCGTCACCGTGACCAACCGCACCGCCCTCACCGACACCTACCGGCTGCAGGTGGAGGGCAGCGACTGGCCGGTGAGCGGGGGCGACGGCAGCTGGTCCGCGGGGCCGGGGGAGGCCGCGGCCATCCCCCTGCAGGTGAGCGTGCCCGTCACCGCCACGAGCACGAGCGTGGGAGTAGCCCTGCTGGCCGTGGAGTCCACCCAGGAGCCCAGCCGAGTGGGCTTCGTCACGGTCCAGGCCCTGGCCGACGCGGGCGATGGGGGGACGGGACAGGGCGTCCACCGCCTCTTCCTGCCCCTGGTGGGGAAGTAGCCGCCTGCGCTGCCTCCCCGAGCTGGCCGGCTCCAGAGCCCTCGAGGGGAACTCCGGCACTTTTGGGTGCAAGTAAGAGTTGTCAGAGATATAGCTATCAGAGCACGAAAGCTGGAGAGCTTCTCCCTGAGCACTGAGTTTCCCTGACAACTCGTAACTGCACCCGGCACTTTTGGGTGCAAGTAAGAGT